>DATHYN010000212.1:0-2587 GCA_035459145.1 Anaerolineae bacterium
TAGGGGTGATGTCAGGCGCGTGATGCCACGTCATTACGGGTGGGCGCGGGGGATGGGGTGATGGGAGGGGGAGGTGATGGGAGGGGGTTGTGCTGGAGGCGGAGGGGTTTGGTTAGTCATAAAGTGAATTGAAAGATACAATAACTGGCAATTCAGTTGGAGTTGGAAGTGGGTTTATGGGGAGCGCGGATATAAATGCAACAAGACCATATGAAGGAAATGGCATGGTTAAAATGATTTGGAAATATGTATGGCTGGTGTGAATGGACAGACTTATCCATTGGTACCCATATAGCAACGGTTACGTTTGAAAAAAGCTCAGGTGAGATAGAGCGTTATGCATGGCAATTTTCAATTATAGAGTAGGGTGTAAGGACTCGTTTTATTAATAAGTTAGGGGATTAAATGAAGCAACATCGGGTTTATTATGGGGGGGCGTTGTTATTGATATTGTTGGTGGCGATGGGGTTGCGGCTGTGGCGGTTAGGGGAGTTTCCTCCGGGGCTCTACCATGATGAAGCGTATAATGGTTTGGATGCGTTGTCGTTACTCACGGGGGAAACGTTTCCGATTTATTATGAGGGGTGGGAGCATTATGCGCAGGATGCGCATGCGGATCGGCCGGCGTCGCCAACTAAATGGCCTGTTTTTTTTGAGGGGAATTATGGTCGGGAACCGTTACATATCTATTTGATGGCGTTGTCGGTGTGGGTGTGGGGGGCGACGCCGTTTGCTATTCGGCTGGTGCCGGCGGTGGCGGGTGTGTTGGCGGTGATAACGAGTTATTTGTGCGCGACTGTGTTTATTGATGAAGGGACGCAAAAAAAGTATTGGTGGGCGCCGTTGGTGGCGGCTGGTGCTGTTGCCATTATGTATCCATTGGTGCATTTTAGTCGGTTTGGGTTGCGGACGATTCTGTTTGTGCCGATTGAGGGGATGGTGGTGTATAGTTTTTGGCGCGGGGTTTTGCTAGAGGATGATGAGGAGAGACGCGGCCGTTTCCTATGGTTTATTTTCTCTGGCTTTTGGCTGGGGCTTGGGGTGTATACGTACACGAGTGCCCGTCTGTTGCCGTTACTGTTTGTGATTTACGTCCCGGTTTGGTTCTGGTTGGATCGGGGGGCGTTTCATCGTTATTGGCGGCCGTTTGGGGCGCTTGTTCTCACTTCGATGGTGACGGCGGCGCCGTTATTGCTCTTTTTTGCCCGTTATCCTTACTTTTTTATCTTTCGGACGGCGTATGTGGTTAGTAAAGGGAGTGAGGAGCTGGCGCAGGAGTCGAATTGGCCGTTGTTATTGAATATTGGCCGTGTGTTGGGGGGGATTGTGGCCCGCGGAGAGACTCATTTGCGACATAATTTGCCAGGGCGCCCTTTTTTGGATGGGATCCAGACCGCTTTTTTGGCGCTTGGTTGTTGGCGACTGGTGACGGGGTTTAATCGGCGGCAGTTTTTCTTGTTGGTTTGGTTGGGGGTGATGTTGATTCCGTCGGTGGTGAGTGGGGATGCGCCACATTTTGGGCGGATGTCTGGTATCGGGCCGGTTTTGGCGATTTTGATTAGTTGGGGAGCGGTGTGGGTGGCGGAGAAGTGGCCTCGGCCGCAACAGCCCCGCCCCCTCTTGGCGGGCCTCCTCCTGCTGTTCCTCCTCAGCGGCATTCAAACTGGTTACGATTATTTTGTCCGCTACGCGGCTCAACCGGAATTGGCGGCCGATTTTTATCAGCCGGATTGGGCGTTAGGCCAGTATGCGGCGGCGCAGGCGGAGACGGCCACCCTCTTTTTGAGCCCGACACAAGCGCACATGGCGACGCTTTTCTTCGCGTTGGGGCCGGAGTGGGAGCGGTGGCAAAGTTACACGGGGGCGGGCCGGCTGGCGCCGGCCGGTCGGCCGGCGCAGGAGGCGTTTTACTTTGTGCGGCCGGAGGCGGAACAGCCGCAAACGGTTTTGCCAGCTGTTTTCCCCGATGGGGTTTGGCGGGTGGAGAATGATGATTATCGTTTGTTTTATGTGGCGGCCGAGGTGCCGCGGCGGGCCGCGGCGCTGGCCCCTATCACGGCTTCGTGGGGGGAGCGGATTGGGCTTATTGGTTGGCGGGTGGTGGCCGAGGGGGAGCTGTTGCAGGTGACGTTGTTGTGGGAGGCGTTGGCGGATGGGGAGCAGAACTATACCGCTTTTATTCATATTGTGGATGGTGAGGGGGAGTTGGTCGCCCAGCGGGATCGGCCGCCGAATGGGTATTATACGGTTGATTGGCAGACAGGGGAGTGGGTCCAAGATGTTTTTACGGTATCGGTGCCGGCGGGTGTGACTGATTATCAAATTTTGACCGGTTTTTATGATCCGGTGACGGGCGAGCGGTTGGGAGATGTGGTGTTGCCTTATGCGCCGTAAGGTAGTTCGATTTGTCAAATCGAACTACCTTACGGTAATGTGTAATTGTCTACTAGTTGGGCGGGTTCGCCGATGCGGGTGCCGGTTGGTTGGTGGTAGAGGCCGACTAGGATTTGGTATTGGCCGGGGGGGAGGGGGGTCATATCAATGGTGTAGGGGTCGGGGATGATTTCGGTGGCGCGCCAGCAGGGGG
>DATHYN010000213.1:0-18256 GCA_035459145.1 Anaerolineae bacterium
ACCGCGCCTAAACTCGCCAATACCAACTCAAACATTAGGGCCGCGCTACCCGCTCATACCTACACCCCCATCCCCACTCTCCCTTGGGTGCCAGCCACCAATACCGCTATCCCTTCCCCTTCACCCACACCTTTTCCCACAATGACCCCTTCACCCGCATCCATTCGCCCCACCCTCACCCCAGCTGTTCTACCCACACATACCCCACCCCCATTTTTACCCACACCTACCAACGACATTAGCTGGACCGTTAAAACCCCTATTATTATGTACCACTATGTCAGTACCCCTCCCCAAGATGCTGACCAATATCGTATCAATCTATCTATCGAGCCGGAAAAATTCCGCCAACAAATGGCCTATCTCGCTGATAACGGCTTCACTACCATCGACCTTTACGATCTCAGCCTCGCTATTACTGGCCATCAACCACTTCCGCCTAAACCTATCATCCTCACCTTCGATGATGGCTATCGGGATAATTACCAATACGCTTTTCCCATTCTCCAAGAATATGGCCACAAAGCCACCTTTTTTGTCGTAACTGAATTTATCGACCTCGGCTACGAGGCCTATATGACTTGGCCCATGGTCGAAGAAATGGCCGCCGCTGGCATGCGCATTGAACCGCACAGCAAAACCCATCCCGATCTAAACGGGCAAGACCGTAACTATCTCATCTATCAAATTTTGGGGTCTATGGAAACCGTTCAAGCCCATATCGGCTATCAACCACGTTATTTTGCTTATCCTGGTGGCAGTTATGACGAACAAACAGTTGAAATTCTAGAAGCTCTTAATTTCTGGGGAGCCGTCAATACCCAAAGCGGCCTGTGGCATGGCTTCGATGATCGTTACGAATGGAAACGGATTCGTATGCGATATCAAACCAGTTTAACTGAATTTGCCGCTTTAATCGAATAATAAATCAATGTTCAAACACTCGACGAAAAATACTTTTCTTAGCTTTAACTATTTTGGCTGTTTAGGGTTTCAAATTCTGCTCTTAATTATGATTAGCACCCTCTTTTTAGCCAACTTAATCTGGGCCGATAACTGGACCCCACTCATCACAACTTTAATTCTGCTCTCCCTCGGCCTCTTCCTCCTCATCAGCTGGCCCCGCCGCCCCTAACCTAATCCAACACCGACCGCTGAAACGTCAATCGCCACCCACCTAACGCCCCCGATGGACAACTAGACAAGCGCAATCCACTCACCAATGGACTCCCCTCGGCCAACACCACCGTATACGCCACCTCCCCCACCATATCAAAATCCGCATACCCCGCCCCCACCGCTGGCTGTAAACCGGTGTAAAAACGATCTATCCCCCCACCATCCCAACGCACCACCACTTCCACCCCCGCCAATGGCGTTAAAAATGCATCCAATACAATCACTTCTAACCGCTTATTAGGCGCATCATTACACGCTTGCTCCTGACTCAACAACCGATAAACCGGCACCGCTGTTGGCGTTAACATCGGCGTTGGCGTTGGTGTCAATGTCGGTCTTGGTGTCCGTGTCGGTGGCAATGTCGCTGGCGCCGCCTCTGTCGGCAACGGCGTCGCCGTCGCCGGCGGCCGCGTCGGCTCCTCCGGATTAAACAAAGCAATCGTCTCTGTATCAATCCCCAACAACTCACCTAATAACACTAAACTCTGTACCTGTCCCCCCGGCCGCCCCTGACGCAAATATTGCTCTAACTGCGCCGTCACCATCGCCACCAATGTCTCATCATCTAACTCTAACAAGTCCAAACGCGCCGCCGCATCTTCCCTATCCCCAGTCGCTACATACGCCTGCGCCACCAACAAAATATATTCGCTCTGCGACCGTTCTCCCAAGCGCGCCGGACTCGCATTGTAATAAACAACCGGATCTACCACCCATGCATACAACAAAGCCCCCAGTAAACCTACCACCAAACCCAACACAAACCAACTCAATAACGAAACCTGTGCCTTTTGCCGCGCCCGACGCCGTGCCTCGGCCCGCGATAACTGCTGCTCACGATAACTCATCCCTCTCCATCTCCCCCCGGCAGACCCAGCTCGACCTCATCCGCTAAATACGCATCAATTAACGGCGACCCGAGCCCCAACGCCTCAGCTAAACCAATCAAATGACGAATATCTTCATCTGGCGCACTATCCAAAATCGAATTGTTGGTCAAGGCCAACAACCACGCATTCACATCCACCTCTTCTAATGTCGCTAAACGTCGCTGGGCCAACCCCAAATCCCCATCCGCCGCATAAGCCGCCGCAATCATCAATGTATAATCAATCCGATACTGCTCTTGCATAAAACTAGGTGTCGCATCGATAATCTCGGTCGGCCATAGCACCCAACCCATATACAAACCAAGCCCTATCCCACAAATCAAACCCAACAACAAAGGCATAAACCGACCAGCTCGGCCTAACTGAATATTTTCATCAACAATTAAACGGTTTTCATCCATAATCTAAAATAAAAAAGGCACTCACTCGGAGTACCTATTATACATGCCCTTAGGCTATTATCTGTGCCGAAGGTGGGAATCGAACCCACACTCCAAAGGAACACGAGTTTGAGTCGTGCGCGTCT
Organism: Anaerolineae bacterium; assembly: GCA_035459145.1. Taxonomy (GTDB): domain Bacteria; phylum Chloroflexota; class Anaerolineae; order Promineifilales; family Promineifilaceae; genus DATHYN01. The sequence continues at coordinate 2,596 of DATHYN010000213.1, forward strand.
GCCAGTTCCGCCACTTCGGCATAAAATTACAAGAAAGAATTATAAATCAGTTACTCTGATTTGTCAACACCATTTTGAAATCAAACCCACTTTTACCAAATCCCAATCCGGTTGTATAATAAATACCTATGGACGAAAATAAACTTATTACGCTGGCGCAGAAAGGGGATATCACCGCCTATAATCGCCTTGTCATAGAATACCAAGATATGGTCTACAATGTATCCTATCGTATTCTTGGCGAAGCAACAACAGCCGATGATATCACCCAAGAAACCTTTATCGCCGCTCACAAAGCGCTTAAGCGCTTCCGTGGTGGCAGTTTTAAATCATGGCTCATGCGCATTGCCACCAATCGCTGCTATGATCTCCTCCGCAAACGCAAACGACGCCCCCAATCTTCCCTCGATGAACTAACTGAAGACAACGAATCCTTCCCCCCTCTCACCGATGAAGATGATACCGGCCCTGAGGAAGAACAGTTACAACAAGAACTGGCTCAAGGTATTGTCACCTGCCTCGATAGTTTGCCCGATGATCAACGTATTACAACCGTTCTCTGCGATATTGAAGGCTACGCATACCAAGAAATTGCCGAGATGACAGCTGTTAGTCTCGGTACGGTTAAATCACGTATCAGTCGTGCCCGGCGGCGTTTACGTGACTGTTTACAAAGTCTAGGGGAACTTTTACCCGCTCAATATCGTCTATAAGACAACAACCTATCAAATTTACTGGTAGACTCAGTTTATTAAATACTTCGTAACATAAATTTCCCAACATCCACCAAACAGAAGAAGTATTAAAAACTTTGTTTATAAAGTATTAAGTTGTTTAACCAAAAGATTTCACATTTCTGATTTAACAACTTCAACGTATTAAGCGGCTCATTTTCAAAATCTACTGTTGAGTTTATTTAGTTTAATACACTTAGTACCGGAAACAGCTAAACCATGTTAAATTTTCTAAGACGCCTTCGTCCCCAACCAAAATTAACTCCTGAAGAAGAAATGATGGCTTATATAGATGATGCCCTCACTCTCAATGAACGGCAACTTTTCGAGAGCCGTCTTCAAGATGATGTCCAACTCGCCCGTGAACTGGCCGCCTTCCAACGTCTTAAACAAGATATCAGTCGGCTACCTCGCTTTCGTGCACCGCGTAACTACACATTGGACCCCAAAGCCTACACTGTGCCTGACCCCCTCCCCTTTAGTCGTCTCTATCCCGCTATGCAAACCGCCACCGTTCTCACCGCCTTTTTCTTTGTCTTCGCCTTGGCCCTGACGATGTTCAATGGCAATAACAACAACTCTGATTCATTCGCTATAAACGCCCCTGTCGCTGAAGTTATGGAGGTTGAGGTCACCCGCGTTGTCACCGAAACAGAAGCGGAAGTCGTTGAAATCGAAGGTGAAGAGGTGTCCGCTGACATAGCCAGCGAATCATCAATTGCTGATGACACAACCGATGCCGCTTCCGCCGAAGACAGCATGGAAGCCGCCACAACATTTGGCACCAGTAGCCAAGATGAAACTGCAGATGATGCCGATAATGAAGAGGCCGATGGGGCGATGTCCTCATCAGCCTTCCCCTTCCCACCATCTGCTGGCTCAGGCTACCCCGCTATGGATGGTGATGCCACCACAGTTGAAGATTCTGAGGCAGAACTCGATATGGAAAGCGCCTCGGCCTCCGAAAATGTCCGCATCGCCCCCACACCAACCAATGACAATGCCCGTATCGCCGCCAATGACAACAACGATAATGCAGCTAATCAAGACGCCCAAACAACTCTCGCCACTGATGAAAAACATATGGAACAACCTGCGTCTACCCCTAATTGGGTCTTAGCTTCTATCCTCAGTGGCCTAGCCCTTCTCCTACTCGGCGCCACCCTCCTCTATATCCGCCGCTTACGCTATACACTCTAAATCGTTGCATGAATAGCGCTCCCGAACATATCCGTTTTTGCGCTTACTGTGGCTGTGAACTCATCACCCGCCCTGTTGGTGGCAAAATGCGACGGGTCTGTCCCCGCGATGATTGTCACTACGTCTATTTCACCGAACCAAAAGTAGGGGTTGGCGTACTCGTTATCCATAATGACCAAGTTTTACTCATTAAACGAGGCGTGCACCCCTTCATTGGTCAGTGGAGCCTACCTGCCGGCTATCTTGACGCCGGTGAAGACCCTGCCGTTACCGCTGTCCGTGAAGTCTACGAAGAAACCAATCTCACTATCGCCATCACTAATCTCATTAACGTCTACCATCTCCCCCCAAACCAACCCGGTGCTTCTATCTTCATCCTTTACCAAGGCCAATATCTCGATGGCACCATCCAAGCCGGTGATGATGCCCGCGAAGCCGTCTTCTTCCCCCGCCACGCGCTCCCTGAACTAGCCTTTGATACCACGCGCCAAGCCATCCACAATTGGCTCGCCCAAACTACTATCAACCAATAGTAACTCTTAAGCTGGCCGAAACATCTCGGTCAAATTAAAAGCCAATCCAACATCACCCCACGCCCACGCCCGCCCCGTTAACACCGCGCGCCCCACCCCCATCTGTAACGTAAACAACTGCGCTAAACTATCTACATCCCACGCCACAATCTGCACATCTGCCTCCCCCTCGCCTTCAAACGCCTCCCCACCCGATTCCGTCAAAACCAAATGCCAATCACGTCGCCACGGCCGCCGCACCCGAAACCCCACCACCGTCCGCCCCGCCGGCCCCCGCTCCGGCCAATAAACCGCTCCCAACAAAATAAACAAATACCCCAACAACCGCATCTGTACATCCATCGGATACGCCCGCCACAAAAACGGCTTCCCCCGACCATTCGCCAACTGCGCCGCATGGACCAACCCTGCATGTACCGCCTGCGCCGCAAATAACTCCAAAACAGTCAACCCCGTCCCATAAATCGGCAAATCAACCCAATGATTGCACTTATCCACTGGTACTTGCAACACCTCCTGTTCCACTTTCAACAAAATCTGCTCCAATCCTGCCACCACTTCCTCAATCGGTGCTCCTATCCGCTTCTCAATCACCTTCTCATTCCACACCCCCAACTCCCGCCGATCAGTAAATCCCGGAAGCCGCCCCTCCCGCTCCCCACGTAACCCTTGCTTCGCAAATAGACGCAACCCAAAAGCTGCTCCTTCCAAATGACATACCGTCTCCGCCAATGTCCAACCCTCATTCCCCTCCGTTCGCCGCTCCCAATCTTCCGCCGTTGCCGCTCGCAAAAACCGCATCACATGCTCCCGTACCACCCGAATATCTGCCGCTACCTGTTCTTGATCCAAAATAATTGTCATCACAACCTCACCACAAAATTAAATATACAGTATAATCATACCATGAATAATATCAACCCAGAAACCGATTGTCTCATTGTCGGTGCCGGCCTCGCCGGCGCCATTGCCGCCCACACGCTCACCCAACATGGCCTCAACTGCCTCGTCCTCGACAAAGGGCGTGGTTACGGCGGCCGCATGGCCAGTCGCTACCACGACCACGCCCGCTGGGACCATGGTGCCCAATTCTTCACCGTCCGCTCCCCCATCTTTCAAACCTATGTCGATGATTGGTTACAGCATGATATCGTTCGCCTCTGGTCTCATGGCTTCACCCCACAACAAGATGGCTATCCACGGTACCGCGGCCAGCCCGGCATGACCGCTATCGCCAAACATCTTCTCCATAACATTCCCACCCACCTCAATACTAAAGTGGAAGAAATCACGTTTGCCAACGGCCGTTGGCACATCCAAACCACTCACAACAACTACCACAGCCGAACCCTTGTCATAACTCCACCCGCTCCTCAAGCCCTCTCCCTCTTCCCCCCCAATACACTCCCCCACGAAACCACCCAAACCCTCGGCCAAATCAAATACGCCCCCTGCTTCGCTCTCCTTCTCACCCTCAACCAACCAAGCCCCATCCCACCACCCGGAGCCCTCCAATTAAACGGCGAACCCATTCACTGGCTCGCCGATAATCAACAAAAAGGGATTTCAGCAATACCTACCATCACCATCCACGCTGGCCCCCACTTCAGCCAAACCCATTTTGATGCCCCACACCATATCATCACCAAAAAACTGATTGACGCCGCCGCCCAATGGCTAAACCCCAACCATATCACCGGCCAACAACTCCACCGCTGGCGTTACAGCCACCCCACCCAACTCCACCCTAACCGCTACCTCTTTACCTCACCCCAACAGCCAGTTATCTTTGCTGGTGACGCTTTTCATGAAGCCCGTGTTGAAGGCGCAGCCTTATCGGGCCGCTCCGCCGCCCTCCACCTCTATCAACAATGTGCCCCTTTCTAACTCCCCCCTCCATCTTTTCCCCAACTCACTCCGCCAACAACAACCCATGCTTCACCGGATCAAAATTATTCGGAAATATCGTTCGCTCCGTATAAGTACAATTTTCAAATACCGGATCAATCTTCGCCCGCCGATCAATCGTAATCGTCGTCTCATCAAATCGAATATGACGAAAAGTAATCTGATTACGCTCCCGCGCATAACCGGGTAAATGAATAACCGCCTTATCAAACAAACAATATTCAAATGTGGTATAACCCATATCTGTAATACTCGTCCCCGTTAAGTTACAATGCACGAACGTCGTATAATAAATGGCCGCCAAATCAAACTTCGCCCCCTTTAAATTCGTATGATCAAAGGTTGTAAAACTAATCTCCGCTTGCGCAAAGGTTGCCTCACTTAAATTGCTGTTCACAATCATCCCATAACGCAAACTGGCCTCACGCAAATCCGCCCCACGAACATGCGCATCACGCATCACCAATCCATTTAATCTTAATGGCGCGGGCTGATTGAGTAAAATCTGTAATAAATAATGTTCACTCTGCATACCACATTCCTTTATCAACTAAAAACAGTAGTTAACATCTTCTTGGTAGGTCATTATAAACGCCAATAATTGCTCAAACCTGTTGGAAAGATCAGTTCAAACAACTGAAAATAGCACTTATTTAACTACCCCCTTAAGTGTAACATAGGATATAATGCCTTGCGACTTAATTTAATTCTTAACCACAACATCACCTATGCGCATCTCACTAAATGATCTCATCCTCGGCCTCATCGCCAGTTTCATCTGCCTCATCACCATGTTTAGCTTTCTCTACTGGTGGCGATTCGCCATCTTCCGTCCCAACACCCTCCACGGCGGCCCCCACCAATCATCACAACTAAAAATCCCCGGTTATACCCTCCCCCCCACGCCCACCCCCCACTACCGCCTCTACTCCCCCACCCAACTAAAACTACAAATGGTCGACCTCATCAACCTCGCCCGTGCCGCTAACAATGCCCCTCCCCTCGCCTGGGACGACCTTGCCGCCCAACTCGCCACCCAACATGCCACCGATATGCTCACTAATGATTACTTTAGCCATTGGAACAACCTTGGCCTCGGCCCCGACCACCGCTACACCCTCATCGGCGGCCAACACGCCGCCATGGAAAATCTCTACGCCTACCAAGCCGCCTATGACAACGGCCAAGGCGCACCCATCACCGATTGGGGCCAACTCATCAACGACGCCCACACCGGTCTCATGAGCAGTCCCGGCCACCGCCAAAACATCCTCGACCCCACCCACACTCATGTCGGCATTGGCCTCGCCTACAACGAACAAAACGGACAACTACGCTTAGTCCAAATCTTCACCAACCAATATTTTAAACTCACTACCCCCCTCCCTCGCGAAGCCAATTTGGGTGATACCCTCGCTATCCACGGTCACTTCCCCCAAGCCGAAGCCCATAATATCCTCATCAACCTCGCCTACGAACCATTCCGCACCCCCCTCGACCAAGCCGCCTACCAATCCGACCGTCCCTACAATACCCCAGCTCAACCCATTGCTGGCTGGAGCAGTGACCCCAACCTCTACCACCATATCACCTTTGACTATGACAACGGGCCCGGCCTCTACCACCTTCGTATCTTCGCCGACATCAAAGGGCATACCACCCTCGTCGTTAACCATGTCATCGCGGTGAGATAAATGATGCGCGCTTATCACTATGCCCATCTCACCTTCCCTCTGCCCAATCGGCATCGCTACCCACTTCCCCGCTACATTCGCCTCTATCACGCCACCCGTGAAGCTGGACTCCTCCCACCTGAACACATTATCCCCGCCCCCCAAGCCGATGAAACCGTACTCCAACTAGCCCACACTCCCGCCTATATCAAACGCATGCAAACGGGCAACCTCACCCCCGCCGCTCTCCGCCAGCTCAATCTCCCCTGGTCACCCACCATGGTCAGTCGCGCCCAACATATCGTCGGTGCCACCATCGCCACTTGTCAAGCCGCTCTTCAATATGGTTACGCCTTCACCCTCGGCGGTGGCACCCACCACGCCCACGCCGATTATGGCTCTGGCTTCTGCGTCTTCAACGATATCGCCATCGCCGCCCGCTACCTCCACCAACAAGCCCACATCAAACGAGTAGCCATCATCGACTGTGACGTCCACCAAGGGGACGGCACCGCCGCCATCCTCGCCACAGACCCCCACCTCTTCACTCTTTCCATTCACGCCCAAAACAACTTCCCCTTCACCAAAGCCACCAGCGACCTCGATATCCCCCTCCCTGACAACAGCGGCGATGCCATCTACCTCGCCGCCCTTCAACGCGCCTTCACCTACACCCTCCGCACTCAAAAACCAGATCTCATCATCTACGTAGCCGGTGCCGATCCGTATCAACACGATACCATCGGCCGCCTTGCTCTCACTCCCGCTGGTCTCCTCGCCCGTGATCGCTTAATCATAACCGCCGGCTATCGCCACCAGATACCGATAGCGATTCTTATGGGGGGCGGCTATGCACGCCCCATCACCGAAACGGTCGCTCTCAACCTGCAAACGGTAGCCGCCACCCACCACATCTATCACCAAACCGCCTATACCCCGCCCCAACCCTCGGCCCACGTCGCCAACATCCTCTAAACCTCTCCCCCTTCCCCATACACCACCATCCCCTGTCGCCGCAACAAATCAAAATTCAACATAATCAACTCCCCATCCCGAATCCCCGTCTCCATCTCCACCAACTCAATAATCTCCGCCACCGTCCTCTGCCCATCCGCCCAATATTCAGCCAACACCGTCATCGTATACGCCCCCCACGGCCGACCATCCACCAACCGCCGCCACGCCTCCCGCTCCCGCACCGGCAACTCCGCCAACGCCCGCGCCGCCCGACTCGGCCCCCGAAACTGCCGTATCGGCACCAAACGTTCCGCCCGCTCCACCCACTCATCTCGCATCGGCGGCACCGACGATATCCCCAACTCGGCTAATGCTTGCTCCGCCTCTGCCGTCATCGCCGTCGCCATCTCTTTCGCTTGAACCGCTGCCTCGTCACTCCCACCCAACGCGGCCACCGCGGCCACCACCTCTTCCTGCCGCGCTAACCAATAACCCAACTGTCGCCGTCGCCAGCCTAAATCATCTGCCTCTTTTCCACTCGCTAACGCCGTCCGCACCGTTTGTACCATCTCCACCAACTTCTGCTGATAATCGGTTGTCACTTGCGCCAACAACCAATCAGCTGCTTCCTCGTCAGCAGCGGCCACAAAATACGCAAAGGAAGCGGCGATACTGCCCGTAATATTTAATGTTTTAGGCGATACTTTTTCGAGGGTGTCGGCCGAGGTATGATAATACCGATCTGGCCATTGAATCAACATCGGCATCGGCACCCCCACCGTCGGATCAGAAAAAATATAATGATCAGACCCACCAGAAAAGGCGGTCGTCGCCACCCGCTGCAAACTATACCGATCACGCTGATTATAGGCCGTCGCCTCTAAAACCAACTGCTCACGTAAATAATGAACCAACGACCCCACATATGAAGCCGCCGCCTCCGGCGGCTGTTCTAACACCAATACCGACCCCGTCACCTCCTGATCCGCCCCCACCATATCCAAATTCAACCCCGCAATCAGCCGCCCCAACTCATTCTCATGCGCCGCTAAATACGCATGAGACCCCGTCATCTCTGGCAACCACAAAAACCGAATATCCCGCTTTGGTTGCGGCAACTTTCCTTGCTGAATCAATCGATACAACGTTCGCGCCACCTCTAAATTAACCGCCACCCCCGTCCCGTTATCATTCGCCGATGGTTGTGGATGGCATAAATGGCTCACTAACACCACCGCCTCATTCCCCCCAGACTTATTACCATCACCACCACGCCCCGGAATCACCGCCGTCACCACCTCCATCTCGCCATCATATAACCGCGCCTCAATATCAACCTTGACCCGCACCGTCCCCTGCTGGCACAGCTGGCGCAATCGGCTTCCCTGACGCGGTGTCAACACAAACCCAAAACAAGCCACTTCTCCGGGCAAGCCGGTCCACCAAAACGATGTGTATTGCCGTTCATCTTGCAAATCACCCGGCAAACGCACCGGCAATGCCGCTGCCATCCCATCAAATAAAATACCCACCGCTTCTAACTTCTCCACCGCTAATTGACGCACATGCTCCACATCACCATTGGTCAATACCAATTTACCTTTCACATCTAAACCGTCATAATCAGCCGCCCACGTCCCCTGATCGACCACCACCACCTCTAATTCCCCTTTAAACGGGATACTCCGCTGAATCAACGATAATTTCATATCCCGATAATCGGCTAACTTCTCCGTCAATGCCCCATCTTCCCCCACCAAATGCAACGTGCCCTTCGTCGCCGACCATTCTTGAAAAGAACGGGCCGCCCAAAAAGCTGTCTCATTATTCGCTGGATAGCTCTCTATCTCCGCCTGCAATCCCACCGCTCGCAACTCACGCAACACGTAATTGGCCGCCGCCCGATACCCAGGACTTGCCTGAATCCGATGATGTTGAATAATAGCAGCCACATCCGCTTTAGCCGCCATACCAGACAAATGTTTCTTAATCAGAGGGAGATAAGTGGGATACATAATTTTTCCTATACCTAATAAAAAAGACTCTTAAGGTTTTACAAATCTATAACAACACCATTATAGCTACTAAAACCCTAAGAGTCCTCTCATAACACAATATTAACGACAAAAACCACCACCCCTAACTCCCCCAATCAATTAATCAGTCGCTTCCTTAGTCACTTGCCCCAATCGTTGCCGAATCTGATACAACGATTGATGCAAATTGTTCAACTGTACAAACAGATCATGCTCAGGAAACTGTCCTGGCAAACAAACAGGTGCTTTAAAATAAAAACTCAACCAATCCTGAATCCCGCGCCGACCGGACCGATGCGCTAAATCCATAAACAGCACTAAATCTAACACAATCGGAGCGGCCAAAATACTATCACGACACAAAAAATTGACTTTGATTTGCATCGGATACTCTAACCAACCAAAAATATCGATATTGTCCCAGCCTTCCTTATTATCACCCAATGGCGGATAATAATTAATCCGGACTTTATGATAAAAATCTTTATATAAATCTGGGTAAACGTCTGGCTCTAAAATATAATCCAGCACACCCAATTTCGACTCTTCCTTCGTTTTGAATGAATCGGGGTCATCCAATACTTGCCCATCACGATTCCCTAAAATATTAGTCGAGAACCAACCTTCAATACCTAACATACGCGCTTTCAAACCAGGTGCCAAAATCGTCTTCATCAATGTTTGACCCGTTTTAAAATCTTTACCCGCTATCGGCACCCCACGATCAATTGCTAATTGGGTCAAAGCAGCCACATCGCTTGTCAAGTTAGGAGCCCCATTAATGAAAGGCACATCTTCCATAATCGCCGCGTACGCATAAATCATACTAGGGGCAATACCATCATCATTTTGGCGCAATCCTTCTTCAAAGCTGTCGATGGTGGCGTGAACGGCCGTTTCCCGCAAAAACACCTCCGTACTACCACACCAAATCATCACCAACCGCTCTAAACCATGCTCCTCCTTAAATGCCTGAATATCAGCCCGCACCTGCTCCGCCAAAGACATCTTTGTCGGCCCTTCTTTGACATGCGTACCATCAAGTTTTTTCACATAACGCACATCAAAAACCGCTTTCATCGGCTTAATCGCTTCTAACTCCTCCCGTACCGACTCCAAATCTTTCGCTTCCAAAACCTTCGCATTTTGCGCCGCTTCATATAAATTATCTTCAAAAATATCCCATCCCCCAAAAACAATGTCATCCAATCGCGCCAACGGCACCACCGATCCTACCGGTACTGTCTCCGTCTGTTCCGGCACCGGCATCAACCCCATCTGAGTCAAGCTTCCAATCGGTTTGCCTAACCCTCGTCGAATATTCATAACACCAGCAATAAACGTTGTTGCCACTGCCCCTAAACCCGGAATCAGTACCCCTAATTTTCCTTGGGGTTCTGTTTGTCCTAACATAATGCAGTTTGCCTCCATATCAAGGTTAATAAATCTTGTCACTCAAATCAATTTAGCCACATACAATCCCCAACATTACCATTCATAATGCTAGATCAATATCAGCCTATCTCTATATGCATTGACACAATGATATTATTGTACGATTACGTGCCAAAGTGCCAATACTACAAGTGCATCGATTTATTACCTAATCCATCAAATCTTAAATATCAATGCACCAATCAGTGCCTAAAATAAGCTTTCTAAAATTATAGACGCTTTACTCCCGATATCTATTACTTAAAACACAGTTTACACTTTAAAGTTACTATAATATAAGAACAGCTACTTCTAAGTACTTCGTAACATAAATAACACAGAACGCTGTCATTCCGGCGCAGGCCGGAATCCACTTATAATCTGACAGCATGAGGAACTTCCCACTCTAGATTGTTTCGGTTACACTCTACTAAGTTGTTTAACCTAAAGATTTCACACTTCTGATTTAACAACTTCAACGTATTAAATGGCTTATTTTCAAGATCAAATGTTGAGATTATTTAGTTTAATACACTTATGTATTGTAAACCATATCCGTTCATGCGTATATCATAAGAACGTAAACGTTTCACCAATAATCCCCCCATCATACCCTACACCTTGGCATTCCGCATCCCCAAAATGAATAAAAGGACTGTCATACCTGCGGAGGCAGGTATCCACTCCTAAAATCCCCTTTAAATTCACCTTGTTTTCCGCAAAATGCATTCACATTTGTAAAGTTAATTATGAATCATCCCGAAATTTACTTACTTATCGCTACGAATCTAAACGTTTTGATACGATATTTGCATAACTATACCAGCTAAGATACGATCCCCTTTATTATCAATAAATTAAACAAGGATATGCTATGGTTTTTGTGCTGGCTCTTATTTTCGCTAACGGTTTGTTTGCTATGTCAGAGATCGCTGTCATCTCGGCCCGCAAAGCACGCTTAAAACAACAAGTCGAAGCTGGCAACGAAGGGGCTAAAGCCGCACTCGCTCTAGCCAACAATCCCAGTGACTTTCTCTCCACCGTTCAAATCGGCATTACCCTTATTGGCATTTTAGCCGGTGCCTTCGGTGGTGCCAGCGTTTCAGCCCAAATTGAACCCTACATCAGCCCACTACCCATTATCGGCCTTTACAGCGAAACAGTCAGTGTAGGCCTTGTTGTCGCCGTCATCACCTACCTATCTCTTGTCATTGGTGAACTCGCTCCCAAAGATATCGCTCTTAATAACCCTGAAAAAATCGCCATTCGCGTCGCCAAACCACTCACCTTACTCGCCACATTAACCAGCCCCTTTGTCCGCCTATTAACCATGTCCACCAAACTCGTTGTCCGTTTAGCCGGCGTCAAAATCGTTGACTCTCCCCCCATAACCAAAGATGAAATTGGTCTCCTCATGCGCCAAGGGGCGCAACATGGCATCTTTGAACCAGCCAAAGAAGAGATTATGCAACAAGTCCTTGAACTCAGCGAACGCCGAATTAATAATCTGATGACCCCTCGGCCAGACATCGCTTGGCTCGATATCAACGACACCGCTGAAACCATCACCACCAAACTCGGCCAAGTCCGCCACTCCCGCTTCCCCGTCTGCCGCGATGAACTCGATAACGTCGTTGGCATCGTGCTCGTTCGTGACCTCCTTGACCAAATCCTCAACCACCAAGAAATTAACCTTAACGATATCCTCCAACCCGCCCTCTTCGTCCCCAACGGCCTCCCCGTCCTCCGCGTCCTCGAACGTTTCAAAGAAGCCCAAACCCAAATCGCCCTCATTAGCGACGAATATGGCACCCTCGAAGGACTCATGACCCTCAATGACCTCCTCGAAGCCATTGTCGGCGATATCCCCGAACTCGGTGACCCCCCAGACCCCGAAGCAACCCAACGCCAAGATGGCTCTTGGCTCATCGATGGCGACTATCCCGTCCTCGCCTTCCGTGACCTTCTCAACATACCCCACCCCCTCCCTGATGAAGATGAAAACTTCTACGAAACGCTTGGCGGCTTCGCCATGACCTATCTTGAACGTGTCCCCCAAACTGGTGACACCTTCATCTGGAAAGAGTATAAGTTTGAAATAGTCGATATGGATTGGCGGCGTATCGACAAAATTCTGGTCACCCCCCTCTAGGCTCCCCCACCCATACTACGAATCGTACCGCTTAGCAATATTTGGAATCAAATATTCACTAAATGCCCGCTCCAAATCATATTTCGGTTTCCAGCCCCAATCCCTCTGTGCCTTGCTATCATCCAAACCAGCTGGCCAACTATCCACAATCGCTTGTCGCTTCTCATGTGGCTCAAAACCGATCTCCGCTTCCGGAAATGATTTCAATACCCAATCCCTAATCTCTCCAGCCGTCAAACTGAAACTGGTCACATTGTAAACGGTTTGCGACAAATTCTCGATTGGCGCCTCGGCCAATGTCAATAACGAATGCACCGCATCCGGCATCGCCATAAACGGAATAATCGCATCCTCACGCACAAAGCACGCATACGGCTCACCCTTGGCCGCCGCATGAATCATCTCCGGCCCATAATCACTCGTCCCCCCACTCGGCAACGTAAACGCACTAATCAAGCCCGGAAAGCGCAACGAACGAAAATCAAGCATCACCGGCTTCTCTTTCGCCAACTGCTTATACGCCCGACTGTAATACCGTCCCAACTGCTCACAATACAACTTATTACAACCATACATCGTTTGTGGATAATTCCAATCACGCTCCCGCACCCAACCATCACGCTCTTTCGTCACTAAATCTGGCAACCCATAAACAGCGATCGAACTGGGGAAAATAAACTTAACCGGCTCTTGACGCCACTGTGATTGCCGCGCCGCTAACTGCAACAAACCCAACGTCCCATCCACATTCACTTTATGCGCCTGCTCCGGCACAAACTCCGCCCGTGTCGATAACAACGCCGCTAAATGATAAATCGTATCAACTTCGTACTCGCTCACAATATGGGATAAAACGTTCTCATCAATAATGCTCCCCTTAATATGCTCCGCCAACGGCTGGACATCCTCTGGTAACTCATGTAAGTCCAATGTCAACAAAGACACTCCCTTCTCTGCTAAACTGGTCACCAACTCATGACCAATCTCACCTGATGCTCCTGTAATTAATGTTACTTTTTTGCGCATGCTCATACTCCTTAAGGAAAAAAAGCAAACCAAGGCCAGGTAAACAATCGCCTCGCACCTGCTTTGTCTTCTAAAATGGGAAATAGTAACGCTGATCTTATCCGATTATGCCCGAATATTCCACCCCCAAAACAAAAGCTCCCCCACCAAACTATGAACAAACAAATAGCCCCGTGCTCTTCTCTATCACTAATACACCATCATTAGCCGCTATCTCCTCGGCCAACGCCGCCCGCACCTCGGCCACCTGCTCCACACTCGGCGCCAATAATTGCCCCACCATCGATAACAAATACGCAATCACCGGCTCCACTTCCGTCACCCGCAACCCATCCGGATAATCAAGCATATGCACCGTATCAAACCATGGCGCTAACTGCTCAGCACCATTTTCTAAACCGAACAGTTGGGCCGAGGTATCTTTCGCCACCTCTTCACGTAATCCAAAATGACGCGCCCAATAACGTAATCGCGACAAATGATTCAAACCATTCGTCGCCGCCACAAACCGCCCCCCCGGCTTGAGCACACGGCGCACTTCAGCTAACCCTTTAGCCCGATCAGGCACATGATATAACATATGATTCGCCACCACGACATCAAACGAATCAGCGGCAAACGGCAACGCCATAATATCAGCCGGTTGTCCCCCCACAATCGCCTCACAATCAGCCAACTCCCCCAAAGCAGTTTCGACCATCCCCGGCGACAAATCGGTCAATGTCAACTGAACGTCAGCCGGCAAACGGGTTACGTTTTCCCGCCATAACCATGCCGGCCCACAACCACAATCCAACAAACTCTCACCAGCTTGTAAACCGATCTGATCAAATACCCACTCATGCCACGGCATCTTATTAATACTAAACCGTTTATGCAACGTCGCCCGCGCGGTTAAATTAGCCGCTGTTTTGTACTGTTGCTCCTGCAAATATTTTTGATCCACCCAATGTTTTTTGCTAACATCATCCATCAGGCTACTCTCCAGCCATAAATTGGCGACTAATCGTTTTCATCCGCTCCCGATTAGCCCCCATATCACCATAACCTAAGCGTGCTTTCGAACGAAAATGAATTAACTTTTCTTCTTCATCAATATAAAATTCAACATCATCAACATACCCCATCGTGGGTGAACGAAATTCAGCATGAATATAACTGTTGTCATCCGTTATAATCGTTGTATTCGGCATACCTTCCACAATGCGAATCAACTGGTCACTGACTTCGCTAACATCACCCTCAAATGATAATGGGTTCATCTGTTGATAAGCCGTATTCCCCCCTTGCGTCGTCACACAATTAGGAGAGTCAGGGCAAGGGGCCAGCTTCCCCTCGGCCGTCACCCCCAAATTATCCGGCGCCCCCGTCCACCGAATCTGCAACCAATGCAAACAAAACAAAACAAATAGCACAGCAACCCCACCACCTGCAATTTTAGCTAACAATTGCCACATACATCTCTCTCCTTTTTCTTGTGAAACTATCAATCCCCTAGTATACTACCATGATCATGAAATACCCGTATACTATTTATCGCTTCCTAATATTTGCTTTGCTCTTATTTGCCCTCGCCCTCCTCAATACTACCACCGTTGCCGGGCAAACGGCCGTTGCCACCAACCCCTATGCCAACCAAGCCCAAACGATTCTGGCGCAAATGAGCTCGGCCGAGCGTGTCGGCCAACTCTTCCTCATCACCGCCCCTAACTACACCCTCACCCCAGACAGCGACCTCTACCAACTCATCACCACCTACCATGTCGGTGGCCTCATGCTACAACAAGATA
The DNA here is from genome assembly GCA_035459145.1 of Anaerolineae bacterium. Lineage (GTDB taxonomy): Bacteria > Chloroflexota > Anaerolineae > Promineifilales > Promineifilaceae > DATHYN01. Next base: position 18,039 of record DATHYN010000213.1, read on the forward strand.
AGGGTAACTTTCCCCCTCCTCCCACCGCCACCCTCACCCTCGGCCAATTCATCTCCGATTTACAAACAGTCGCCCTCCATGGCTCCCAACCCATCACCAACACCATCACCCAACCCCTTGATGAACCATTAGCCGCCAACACCCCACCCGCTACCCCTATCCCCCTCTTCATCGCCACCAACAACTGGAACAAAACAACCCCCTCTGGCTTTACCCCC
>DATHYN010000214.1:0-8446 GCA_035459145.1 Anaerolineae bacterium
CCCGCCCCCCAGCCCACCTCCGCTTCGCCCACCAACAAATCCGCACCCACTTCTACACCTCCAGCGCCGTCGATCAACTCCCCCACACCCCCCTCGCCCGCGGCCTCACCACCCTCGACCAACACCCCGCCCCCGATGTCACCCTCATCACCTCCCCCCAAGACATCCCTCCCCTAACCAGCTCCCTCCCCCCCGAAATCATCGATCAACTCCATCAGGTTGACTATGCGCAGTTTATGGCCATCATCGCTTGGCGTGGCCGAGGGCCCTATGCCGGTACCAACCTCTACATCCCCCAAATCGATTACTATGACCACCTACTCACCACCTACCTCCTCCTCACCAATCAAGACAACCAAACCAGCATCGAACCCGCCCCCTACCTCATCACCCTCGTCAAAAAACCAACCACCAACCCCACTTGGACCAAAAATCTTCGCCACCAATTCGTCATCATTCCTCACCTAAAAGGCGATTACCCCTTCACCGTCATTAGCCAAAACACCACCCTCGGCAACCGCTTTATCTCAATTGACACCCCTGGCATCCTCCTCCTCACCACCCCAGCCATCACCAACCACTACTTCCCCCAAAACACCCCAAAAATCAACTACGATACCGAACTTGCTCTGGCAATCTACGCCTCCAAACCCGAATACCCACCTCCCCTTGAAAGTAATCAACTCATCGTCACCCAACTCATCTATACCAATAACAAACTCACCGTCTACGCCTACCTCCCCCCACTATATCCTAATCGCATTCGTATGCACATGGGCATCCAAACCTACCAACTCATCCGCCTCGACAAACCCGATGACTGGACGCCCGACACCCCCATCTCTCTTATCATCCAAAACAGCCCCATTCCTTAACCATTTATCAACATCTCCTCCACACCCTCGCCTAAAACCGATAAATTAGCTACAATAATAAAATAATATAAATAACCCAAATCGAAGCTAACACGATCACCCACGTTTTAAGAAGGTATCCAAATGGCAACAACTCCCCAAGAATGCCCCGTCGATCATACCGCTATCCCCACCCAAACCAATATTGACCAACTACCAACCCCCCCCGGCTCGGCCGGCCTCCCCTTCATCGGCGAAACCCTCGCCTTTGTCGCCAACCCCCGCCGCTTCATCCGCCAACGCCAAGCCAAATATGGCGACATCTTCTACAGCAATATCCTCGGCCGCAACACCATCTACATCCTCAATCCCGACGCCAACGGCTGGATCTTCAGCGGTGAAGGTGACTACCTCCAAAACCAATGGACCACCAATGTCCAACAACTCCTCGGTGACCAATGTGTCACCCTCCTCAACGGCGACGAACACAAAACTCGTCGCGCCCAACTCATGCCCCACTTCCGCCACAGTGTCATGCGCAACTTCTCCCCCACCATCTACAATATCGCCCACCGCTACTTCACCGATTGGACCCACTACCGTCAACCCATCACCATCTTCGCCGAAATGCAACACCTCATCTTCGAAATCGCCATCACCCTCATCATGGGCAATAACAATAACATCAACATCCCCTATCTCAGTCAACTCTTCCGCACTTGGCTAGCTGGCCTTTTCGCCCTCCCCATCAATCTCCCCTTCACCGCTTTCGGCAAATCACTCGTGGCCAAAGAAGAACTTTTAGCCATTATCGAAGAATTAGTCATCGAACGTCAACAATTAGACGAACAACCAAACGACATTCTCGGCTCCCTCATCAACATCCGTGATGAAAACGGCCAACCCTTATCCACCACCGCCATTGTCCACGAAATCCAACTCCTCTTCTTTGCCGGCCACGATACTACTTACAACGCCCTTTCCAATCTGATGCTTAACCTTTCCCAAAATCCGAAAGTGCTCGCCCGCGGCCGAGCCGAAATCAAAGAAGCCAACCTCACCACTCCCTACACCCTCGACGACCTCAAAAACCTCCCCTACCTCAACCAAATTATTAACGAAGGCCTTCGCCACACGCCACCCGTCGCCGGCGCCTTCCGCGTCATGCTCCGCGACCAAGCTTACGCTGGCTACCGTCTCCCCAAAGATTGGGTCATCAGTCTCAGCATCATTGGTACCCACACCGACGACTCCGTCTGGACCGCCCCCGACCAATTCGACCCTGATCGCTGGAGCAACGAACGCCAAGAACAAAAAAATCATCAACACAACTACATCCCCTTCGGTGGTGGCCCCCGCGTCTGCCTCGGCCAAAACTTCGCCCTCACCGAACTCCGCGTCATCCTCGCCCTCCTCCTCGACCAATACCATTGGACCCCCGCCTCCAATCAAGACCTCACCATGAGTCTCATCCCCCTCCCCCGCCCCAAAAGCGGCTTCAAAGTCACCTTCACCCGCTACGCCGTCAGCTCACCCCACTAACAAAACCAACCCCGATACCACTAAAATCCCCGCCACCACCCGCCTAAAACCAACTTCCGATAACCGCTCCTGAAACCGAACCCCCACCAGCCCCCCCAACACCGCTGGCCCCACCATCCCCACCCCCACTAAACCAGCCATCCCCAATCCCCCTTCCCCCCAATCCGATTTCGCCACATACGCCAACCAACCCACAATCAGCACCCGCAAACCATTCAAAACAAAAAAATATGCCAATAAAGTTGCCCGTAATACCCGCTTATCCCGCACCAACTGACTCAACAACATAACAATCGGTGGCCCACCGGTGCCATAAACCCCCTGCAAAAAACCACTTAACCCACCCAACAACAAACTCATTTTGCGTGGATAATGACGCACCAGCCACCACGCCCCTTCATCCGGCACCCACCACAAATAAAGGCCATAACTCATCGTCATCCCCCCCAAACCAATCTGCAACCACCGCCCCTCCCCCACTGATAAGAACAATGCCCCTATCCAGCAAAACAAACTCGCCCCCCCTAATATCGGTCGCAACACCGACCAATCAACATCTTTCCACGTCAACAAACTCAAATAACCACCCACTAACAAGGACAAAAACAACCCCATGACCACCCCTTGCCTCACCCCAAACAACAATACCACCACCGGCACCAAAATCAACCCCGCCCCAAATCCCGCTAAACCATTAATAAAAAAAGCCACAAAAACAGCCACCACCACCACCGCCACCAACCATAAATTAAACATAATCCTATCCTATTCACTCGCCTGCAACCAACCGAACCTTTAAAAAAAACGTCACAACTCACCTTATTCACAAATAACCCGAACAACCCTAACCTTACCCCTAAATCAATAAAAAAATCCCCAAAATCCCCAAAATCCGCGTCCAATCCTCCAAACCTCACCTCTACCATAACCTCTCCTCCACCACACAACCAAAAAAATCTGTCCAATCCCCAAAATCCGCGTCAAAATCTCCAAACCTCACCTCGACCAAAACCTCTCCTCCAACCACAAACAAAAAAAATCTGTCCAATCCCCAAAATCCGCGTCCAATCCTCCAAACCTCATCTCTACCATAACCTCTCCTCCAACCACAAACCAAAAAAATCTGTCCAATCCCCAAAATCCGCGTCAAAATCTCCAAACCTCACCTCCACCAACACCCCTCCTCCACCACACAACCAAAAAAATCCCCAAAATCCCCAAAATCCGCGTCAAAAACCACCAAACCTTACCCCTACACATACTGACAACAGCAAATCTCAGATGACTTTGTTTACACTCTATTCATTAGCCTGCAACCCAAATAATCAAAAACACACAACCATCCCCGTCACCCTAACAAAAACACCCCAAACGGCACCGTCCACACCACCTCATGCGCCAACCGATGCCCCCAATACCCATCCTCCCCATACGCTGTCCCATGATCGGCACAAATAATAACCACCGCCCCCCGCTCCCGCAAAACAGCCCATAAACCAGCTAACTGCTCATCCACATAAGCCAACGCCGCCATCTGCGTCCTAACATCATCCACCTCGGCCCCCTCCACAAAAATACAATTCGGCTGATGCGTCGCCGACACATTCAACAACATAAACGCCCGCCGCCCCGCCCCCACCCATCCCAACCGCTCCCGCGCCACCCCCACCTGCACCGCCGTCGACCGCCGACTCGTCACCCCCATCTCCTCCGACCAATGCGCCTCGTCAAACAACCCCGGCAACACCCGCCCCAACGGCGTCGCTGGATTGAAAAAACCCACCCCCCCAATACAAATCGTATAATACCCCTCGGCCCGCAACCCAGACACAATATCCGGCGCGTCGAAAACGGCCGTTTTCCCCCCCGTCGTCTCACTCCCCATAAACCGCGCCGCCAACAACCGCTCATGCCGCCCCGGCGCCGCCGGCGTCGGCAAAAACCCCGCCAAAAACGCATGATGCGCCGCATACGTAAAACTCCCCGGCGAATGCCGCCGCTCCCACACACCTCCCGGCAACAACCCTGCCAAATGAGGCGTCACCCCCTCAGCCAACGCCCCCACCGCCACATCATACCGCAACGCATCCAACGTCACCAACACAATATCCCGCTCCCCCACCAACCCCGCCATATCAATAGCACCCACACATCACCTACCTTTTACCCCCTCACCTCAACCTCTCCCACAAATCGATAATTTTAGCATGGCTAGGAATAGCCAAATAAAGTGAACGTAATCCTTCCGGCTGATTTGAAGCTATCGTTTGCAATAATTGATAAGCTTGTCCCAACACCTTTTCCGCCCGTACATCACCAATATGCACAAATATTTGATAACAAGTCAGATAAAGAAGCATCTTATCTACAGCTAAAGCGCTCAACTGCTGTTCATTCAAATAGGTATAAATGATTTCAGCCTGCGCTAAAGCAGTCTCGATATCATCTTCGGCTAAAGCGACTTGGGCTAAACCAGCTAATGGTACTACAACATTTTTCTGATTTGTTTTTTGACAGATAGCATGCGCTTCAACATAAGCTGTGCGCGCACCGGAGACATCACCCCCAACCAATAAGATATGCCCTAGATTAGTTAAAGCATATTCCAATAAAAAGAGAGACCCTATGTCACGGGCGATAACGACCGCTTGTTGACAATAGGTTTCAGCCTTAATCTGCTCATCTAATTGATGATACACCAAAGCGAAATGAGCTAAAGTTAACCCCTCACCCAACAGATCATTAATCGAACGGCGCAAGGCCAAAGCATCTGTCAAATAAGCTTGCGCTGTCTCATAATCCCCTTGATTAATAGCCACCAACGCTAAATTAGTAACACTGTTCGCTTCACCCCGCCGATCATCAATCATCTGCCGAATAGCCAACGCTTGCTTATGATAATGAATGGCAACCGTTGTCTCACCCTTATTATTGGCAATTAATCCTAAATTGCTAAGACTACCCGCTTTCCCCCAACGATCACTAATCCGCTCACGGATAGCTAACGCTTCCTCATGATAACTTTGGGCGCGAGCAATATTGCCATTATTATAGGCGATATTGCCTAACCCATGTAAGAAAAAAGCTTCCTGTTTAAGGTCATTTATCTCTTGAGCCAATATCAATCCTTGTTCATATTTGCTTTGAGCCAACTCATATTGCCCTTGATACCATAAAGTTGTTGCCCATTGGGCGTAAGCGATAGTTAGCAATACTTTATCTTGCTCGGCCATCGCAAAATCAATCGCTTCCTCAATATGCTTAACTGTCGCCCCATAATCACTCGTAGATGTGGCGTAATCAGCTTGACGTAAGGCCACTTTGGCTTGATGAGAAGCCGATAATTGCGTAGCCAATTCCGCCATACGATTTAAATCAACCTGCTGTTCACTCCGATTCCCTTGTAAATCATATACTTTTTCACGCGCAGACAAATATTCAAACCGAGTAATCATATCCGTGGCTGGCATCAATTGCAACGCAAAGGTTAAGTAACGAATCGCCTCGTCATGAGCAAAGTTCGCTTGCGCGTATTGGCCAGCTCGGCCATACCACTCGGCCGCCACCACCTCCTCCTCCCCCCGATAAAAATGCTCACCAATTAAAGCCGCATACTCGTGAGAACGGCCGTTCTTCTCCGCCGCCACCACCAACCACGCCGCCACCTGCCCATGATAAATACGACGAGCCCGTTTCAACACCGTCTCATAAGTCACATCCCGCAAAATAGCATGCTTGAAAATATATTCAGCCATATGGGCAAACCCACTACCCTCACGCATAAAAATGAACTCCTTCCCTTGCAAATGAGGCAATATCGTCACCGCTTCTTCATTTAACGCCCGCAACGCATCATCCCAAAACACCCGCCCCACCACGGCCGCTTGCTGTAACGCCTCCTTCTCCTCTGCTGACAACCGATCTAAACGCGCCTGCAAAACACCCGTTAAAGTCGCTGGCACTTGTAAATCAGATAAACGCGCCACCTCCACCCGCCACGCCTTCTCCTCCGGCACAATAACCCCCTCATCAACCAACATCTTGATTAACTCTTCCACATAAAACGGTATCCCCTCAGCCCGTTGTACAATCAAATCGAGCAAGGCCGCCGGTGGATTTTTGACGTGGCGCAAAATATTAACCAGTAAAGAGCGTGTTTGTCCTGATGATAATGGCTCAATATTTAACCGATAATAATGCTGAAACTGTTCGTCCCACTCCGCTTGTCGCTCATACAGGGACGGCCGCGCTAAACAAACAATAAGCACAGGCAATGCCGGTTGACGCTGACAAAGATCGATTAATGTTTTCAAACTAGCCATATCCCCCCAATGAATATCTTCCCAAAATATCACCATAGGCTGCGTGGCCGCCGCCTCACTCAAAAATTGGGTCAGATAAAAAATAGCTTGCTGCTTAATTTGTACCGGATCATCCTTGATCGCCCGCAAATGCACACTATTACGAAAATCATAACCTAACCATGACCCGATAATATCAGCTTTCATCTCCGTTTCTAATGGCAAAAACGGTTGCAAACCAGTTCGAAACTTTTGCTGAACCAACTCAAGCGAGTCACTATCTAAGATTTGACAATAGCTGGCTAACATATCCCGTAATAAAAAGTGCGGATTATGTTGCGTCTGTAGCGAAGCACGACTCTTAAGTTGATAAATGAAGGGCGCTTCCTCTGCCAACCACCGTTCAAACTCATACAAAAGACGGCTTTTACCAATACCAGCTTCCCCTACCATTGTTATCACACTCGTTTCCCTATTCGTTATCACGCGTTGATAAACTGCACGCATCTGACTAAAAAGCGCTTCTCTACCCACCGTTTTCGTCTCAATACCTTCAACCCCCCGCGTACTTGTACGAAAAGTGCGTGGTTTTAAGCCCGTGACCAAATATACCTGTAACGCTTCCTCTTTCCCCTTAGCCTTTAACGGCTCGATGGCCTGCATCACAAAAATACCCCGCACCTGCTGATACGTTGTTTGACTAATTAAAATATTGCCCACTGGGGCCGCTTGCTCAAGGCGAGAAGCAGTATTCACTGTATCTCCCATCGCCGTAAATTCACCTGTGGTGCGAATCTGGTCGAAAAGAACCGGACCTGTATGCACCCCTATCCGCATTTGTAACGGCAATTGATTTTTCTGCGCAAAATCTTGTACTCCTTGTCGCATCGCTAACGCCGCCTTAATCGCTTGCTCCGGGTCATTTTCTCGCGCTTCATCAACACCCCACAACGCCATCACCGCATCACCAATATGCTTATCAATATGTCCTTGATGCTTGATAATCGCTTGATCAACAACTTCCCACAACCCATTCATCATATCACTGACATCTTCTGCATCCATCTTTTCACTCAAGGCGGTAAACCCGGACACATCGGCAAAAAGAATGGTGGCCTGCTTACGTTGCTTGCTTGCCTCATGGGTTGGCCGAGTTTGCCCCGTAGCAAGCTGCTCTTGTAACCCTTCAATAACCATATCAATAATCTCATCAGGCCACTTACCACGCATACTTTCCTGCAAGGTGATCGCTTGTTCTAACAATTCCCGTTGCTTCATGGGCTTCTTTTATAACTCCTCTAATCTCAACAATTACCACAATAATCACTACCAAACAATCTACTCGTTCATGCCACATTTGTTTGTTATACGACAACAAATTACCTATATTTACTTGGAAGTCTTACCCCCTAAAACCTCCCGCACAAACACCCCATACGTATCTTCTCCCGCCCACATCACCCTCGGCAATAAATCCCCAAACGCATTCACCTCCAACACAAACACCCGCTTCTTATCCTCCGTCAACGCCAAATCCACCCCCGCATAAAATGCACCAGGCCAACACCCCACCGCTCTCTCCGCCGCCCCCCTTACCATCTCCCACCTCTCCTCACCCACCCCCTCAATCCACTCCCCCAAATCCCCCCGCTCATTCAATAAATGTAAATTCGTCATCGGCGAATCACTCATCCGTACTACCCCCTGCCGCACCCGCCCCCCCATCACCACCAACCGCACATCACTACT
>DATHYN010000215.1:0-3963 GCA_035459145.1 Anaerolineae bacterium
CCCCACCCCCATCATAATAAACACCATCAACAACCGCTTCATCACACACATCCTCCATAAAATAGATAAATCCCCTACCCTAAAACCAACCCCCAATCATAACATCCACCACCACCACCAAGCAACTTACTGATACCCCAAACCTCATCAAACCACCCCCTACAAACATCATACATCCCCACAAGTGACATATCCCCCCCAATCAAGTAAAATACCCCTACTATTATATAATACCTAACATAAGGAGTTTCCCCCATGAACTACACCCACCTCGGCCGCACCGGCCTCCACGTCAGCCCCCTCTGCCTCGGCACCATGAACTTCGGCCCCTTCACCACCGAAGAAGACAGCTTCGCCATCATGGACAAAGCCCTCGACCTCGGCCTCAACTTCTTCGACACCGCCAACGTCTATGGCTGGGAGCTCGGCGAAGGGATTACCGAACAAATTATCGGCCGTTGGTTCGCCCAAGGTGGCGGCCGCCGCGATAAAGTCGTCCTCGCCACCAAAGTGTATGGCCGCATGGGCGAATGGCCCAACCAACAACGCCTCTCCGCCTACCACATCAAAAAAGCGTGCGAAGATAGTCTCCGCCGCCTCCAAACCGACCACATCGACCTCTACCAAATGCACCACATCGACCGCACCACCCCTTGGGAAGAGATCTGGCAAGCGATGGAACAACTTGTCCGCGAAGGCAAAGTCCTCTACGTCGGCAGCAGTAACTTCGCCGGCTGGCACATCGCCCAAGCCAATGAAGCCGCCCGCCAACGCCACTTCCTCGGCCTCGTCTCCGAACAAAGCCTCTACAACCTCAACGCCCGCACCATCGAACTCGAAGTCCTCCCCGCCTGTGAAAGCTACGGCCTCGGCATGATCCCCTGGAGCCCCCTCGCCGGTGGCCTCCTCGGCGGTATCCTCCGCAAAATCGACGAAGGCCGCCGTGCCTCCGAACGCATCCAAAACGCCCTCGATAAACACCGCCCCCAAGTCGAAGCCTACGAAAAATTCTGCACCGAACTCGGCGAAAACCCCGCCGATGTCGCCCTCGCTTGGCTCCTCCACCAACCCGTCGTCACCGCTCCCATCATCGGGCCACGGACAATGGCACAATTAACGGGCTCAATGCGCGCTATTGATATCGAGTTAGATGAAGCCGCTTTAGCTCGTTTAGATGAGATTTGGCCCGGCCCCGGTGGCGCCGCCCCAGAAGCATACGCGTGGTAAAAAAAATGGATCATGATGTCATACCTAACCTAGATAATGTAAAAAACAGTGTAAATAACAAAGCTTGGGCTCAGAATACCGAGCAAAATCCCCCGCCCACGCCCCCCAAAAAATTCCCAGCCGCTTTGTTCCCCCACGCCCCTCCCCCTCGTTTCTGGCTCACATTATTGCTACTAGTCGTCTTACTCATGATAGTAGTTGCCCGTCTCACGCCACCCCCTTCTCAACCACGCACCATCGATCCATCTGAGTTCTCAGCTGAACGTGCCATGACGGTTATCTATGACGTCCAACGGGTGGCTCAACCTCACCCCCAAGATTCAGACGCCAATGATCCTATCCGCGACAGAATCATCTCCCGTTTAGAAGAGTTATCTTATACGCCAGAAATTCAAGACACGATGAGTTGCCGGCAAATGGAAGTGAGGGGCGTGCGGTGCGGCCGTGTCCAAAATATCCTCGTCCGCTTACCCGGCCAAACAGATGGCCCGGCTATTATGCTTTCAGCTCACTACGATTCAATCAGTGGTGGCCCCGGTGTCAGTGATGATATGAGTGGCGTTGGTATTCTCTTAGAAATCGCCCGCATCTTAAGCGCAGAAAACCCACCCTTAAATCCCATTGTCTTTATCTTTAGTGACGGTGAAGAAAACGGCCTCCTTGGTGCCAAAGCATTCATAGAAGAACATCCTTGGGCCAATGATATCCACACCGTCATCAATCTCGAAGCACGGGGCACAGCCGGCCTCAGCCTTATGTTCGAAACCAGTGACAACAACGATTGGCTCATCGATGCCTATAACCAATCAGTCCCCCGCCCCACCACTAACTCCCTCCTCTACGATATCTACCGCCTCCTCCCCAACGACACCGACCTTACCATCTACAAAGATGCCGGCCTCAACGGTGTTAATTTCGCCTTCATTAAAAATGAACGCTATTATCATACCGCTAGAGACAATTTCCTTAACTTAGATCAGGGAACGCTGCAACATCAAGGCGAATCTGTCCTCGCCCTCACCCGTCAACTCAGCCAAACAGATCTAAACCAAATACAAACCGGTAATGCTACCTATCTTGATATCCTTGGCTTTTTTATGCTCCAATGGCCGGCTAACTGGACACCATTTTTAGCCATTATCACTTTAATATCATTGCTAGGTATTACTTTTTATAGAACACGTCAGGAAAAATTAAGTTGGCGACAACTTTTTTGGGGATCAGGAATTGCGCTGTTACTCATTATCGGTTCGGTGCTAATGGGTTATCTGATTACTAACCTAATGCTTTTTCTAGCTGGTGGCCACCCACCTTGGCATACCTACCCATCGCTAACACACATTGCCGTTTGGAGCGCTGTCTTACTTGTGACCGTCACGCTCTCCAATGTATTAGGCGAAAACGCAACGAGTTGGGGCTTAAGTTTAGGCAGTTGGCTTGTTTGGGGAATCGTCACTATTCTTCTCTCCATTTTCTTACCTGGAGCAACAGTCCTCTTCCTCGTTCCGATGATAGGCGCAACAATTGTAATCGCACTATGGTCCAGCTATGAAAAAATAGAAAGCAAACTACCCGTACAATCTGTTTGGGCAATCGTACTGTTCATTACCGGCATCATTTGGCTACCAATTGTGTTTCAACTCGAATATGCGCTCTCTTTCTCTATGAGTCCGGCCATTACCCTTCCCTTAGCCCTCTTTGCCCTAACCCTTCTACCACTTAGCTACACATCCATCCAAGGTGTAGCTAAAAAACCAATACGCAACATCTTGCTAGCGATTGTCACCTTAACAACCCTCACCGCTCTATTCACCCCTTCATACACTGAAAAAGGGCCCCAATATCTATCAATTATTTACACCCAAAACAATCTCACCCAAAAAAGCTATCTCACACTCCCCAACAATATCACCGCTGATCATTTAGAGATTTTCCAAAACATCGACAATGACCAATTTAAAGAGCAACAAATCTACCCTTACTCTCAATTTATGGCGCTAGCCACTGAAAAACCATTTGACACTACCCTGCCCACGCCCAACATTGATATCATTAGTGCCGAAAAAAGAGGAAACGATCGCCATCTCTCCCTGAACCTCCAAACCGCCCCTAACAACCAATACACTACTGTTCGCATCCCTGTCAATCAACTCATTGATATCACCATCTCCGGTCACAACAACACCTTTACCCCTAATCCAGATAATAACAACGAATATTATGAATGGCGCTGTTACGGCCGCTCATGCCACAACCTCCCCTTCACCCTCACCACCACCGACGAACCAATCACCATTTACATCTCCACCCAAATCGCCCCCCTCCCCAACAACATCATCCCTTACCAAGAAGCTCGGCCACTCACCGCCACCTCGGCCAGCCTCGGCGACCGCTCCCTCATCATCAACCAAGTAACAATCGAGTAAATATGACCTACCAACAACCAACCACAAACCCCCAACCCGCCCTCACCCTCATTAACCAATACGTCGCCGACCTAGCCACAGGCAATCTCACCGCCCTCGCCCCCCTCCGCCACCCCGACTTCATCCTCGACTGGGTCTACGCCGACGCCTTCGCCGATTCCCCCCTCCCCCCCGCCGATGCCGACGCCTTCTGGAACGCTTGGCTCACCGCCTTCCCCCAACGAGACTACCACGTCACCCGCACCGTCGCCGCCGACACCGTCGTCGTCACCGAATGGACCTTCAGCGGCACCAACACCGGCTCCCTCGG
>DATHYN010000216.1:0-4821 GCA_035459145.1 Anaerolineae bacterium
CCCCGTCCACAAAACTATCCGTATCATCATAAAACAACATAATCCGATTAAACCCATCCGCCGGCCACGTGCTCCGCTCCAACTCATACCGACAATTCACCTCAGCCAAAGTCCAACTCAACTCAGCCTGCGCCACCCCACCCACACCAATCATCAAATCAGGCGCCTCCGGCGCCAACGTATAACACAAATTCGCCCTCCCCGGCGTATCATCCACCGACGACGTACTCCCTTGATACCAACCATAAAACGGACAATAATACGCCTGCCCCAACGGTGGTAAAATCGCCGGCCCCACCACATTATCCCCATAATAATACTCCGTATTCACCGGCGGATTCGTCTCAATAATCAACGCCACACTATCAATCACCTCACTCCACGGCATACTATCCAACACCCCATCATCATTCACATCCAAATCATCCCCATTACTCCCACTAAAATCACGCACCAACATATGCGTCACATTATCCCCATCCTCAAAATTCAACGCCGTCATCAAATCAATATCCGCCGGCAACGCCAAACTACTCTGCGCCGCCAAGAAATACCCATCCGCCGGCATCGTCAACCCCGTCAACGGCACCACCGCCTCAATCACCCCACTACTACCCCCACTATCATCGCCGATAACAATATACGTCACCCCAGCCAACGATTGCCCCGCCTGCCCCACTAATTCAAAATACTCATTCCGGTCATCATTCCCCCCCTCATGGTCCGCCAACACCTCACTAATACGTAACGACGCCACCGCCGCCTCCTGCTCATGAGCCCCACTATCACACGCCGCGAAGATTGGCCGTGGCAACCCCCGCTGATCCGTCCCATACGTCGTCCCACACCCATTACTCCCCGCCGGAATCAAATTAAACGCCGGACTATTACTAAACAACCCATACGTCCAACTCGGATACACCCCACCATTCTCCGCCAAACTCCCCAACCACGCATTCTGATTAGACACATCATTCCCCCCACCCAAGCCACACGACCCATCACTATCCACATTATAATCCCCCGACACCGGCGCCGTCCCCCCACAATTGCTCCCTCCATTCTCCGCTATAATACTGTTTTCCATTGTCACCATCCCCATAATCAACCCCTCTGCTTGCGACCAAGGCATCACAAACTGAGGTTCATCAACCACATCTCTCTCTGTTGTAATCTGCCCCCTATCAGTTGAAGGCAACTGTGTCAGTCGCAAGCCAACAACATCCTCCTCCCGCAATGATTTTGGATAATTATACAACCCACCAAAATCATTATGGGCCACAGTCACATGACTCATCGTCACAATACCACTATTCCAAATCCCACCACTACTACCCCCATCACTATTATGACCAATCGTACTATTAATAATATATAACCTATCCCCATTATAAATCCCACCCCCAAACGGTTGCGGCGCCGTATTACTAACCACCGCACTATCAATTAGAGTCATCTTCCCAATATAATTAAATATTCCCGCATCATTGTTATCTTTCACAATCACCCGCGTGGCGGTTAACACCCCCGACCCAAAATTACCTAATGATGCATTTCCACCAAGACCAATATTATCAGCAATAATCGTATCAGTTAGCTCAATATGGTACCAATCATCACTGGCTTCAAACTGATATAAATCAAAAAGATTAGATGATTGGATAATACCTGAACCATACAGCGCATAATTATCACGTATTTCACTATTTTTTATAGACATCGTCACCAATTGGGATGCGACAAAAGCCAAATTACACACAATCCCCGAATGATGACCACCAGTCACCCTATTACCAACAATTTGGACATTATTTAATTTGATTTCAGCATCTTCATTATGAATCGCGCCACACTGAACTGTACCCACATTATCTTCTATTTGACTATTTCGTATCACAACAAATGATTGTTCACCAACAGACAAACCACCACCATAACCAGCACTATTCATGCCGATAAATGTCGACTCAACAACAACATTACTGCTACCTATCACACTAATCCCCCCACCACTTGTATCCGTAACATTGCTAATAATATCACTATTCGTTAATATTAAATCTGAAGACATAATATTTATACCACCCCCGTCAGCTACAACATTACTTATATTTTCTAAAAACTGCGTTTCGCTAATGACGCCAACACTCAATTGAACACATAAACCACCTGTTGTAAATGTAGCCGTATTATTTCTTATACTGCTATTGGTCATAGTCATGACTACACCTCTGGCCAAAATTCCACCGCACCTACGATTACGGTTATTAAAAACTTCACTATTATGCATAATAAAAGAACTATTTCTAACCGCTATTCCACCAACGCCATCCCTAAAACGATATTGCTGATTATCATGGATACGGCTATTTTCGATAACAGTCTCATTAAGTGCGCTATAAATCCCAGAAGCATCCCCTGCTCGATTATTATAAATCTGGCTATTATCAATAATCAACGGACTAAAAGCACTATATATTCCCCCACCTTTGCGACCGTTATCAGTCGAATCATTATCACGAATAATACTATCTTCAACAACAGTGTATCCATTCGTATAAATACCACCTCCGTGCCCCCTCGTGGTAGCATTCTGAATAATTAACGTCGATAAGGTAACCGTTACCCCAGCTGGTATATAAATCACTCGGCCACCATCCCTCGCATCCAATGTCGTCGTATACAACGCTGGTTGCCAATCAACCCAATTCGTATACGTATAACCACCTTGTATCGTTACAGTTTGACTAATATAAGCTGTCTGACTATGTCCAGCCCGGCTCTTCGTACCATAACAATCCCCCGCAACCTTAATCAAATCATCAACAACCGCCTCATCAATCGCTTGTTGCAAAGCACCATTATCAACCGTTTGATACACCATACCGTTGCTATCTAAACGTGTATAACATTGATCATGTACCAAAATCGTCACCACGCCCGTATCAGCGAAATCCGTATTACTGATCATATAGGTAAAACTATCGCTACCCATAAACCCATTAACTGGTGTATAAACAAAACCACCATCTAAATGAACATCAACATCACCATAATTAGGCGTCGTCACCACCATCGCCACCCCATCCCCATCTGGATCAATGTCATTCGCCAACAAACCCGGCGAATCAATCATTAAACTTGTATCCCTAACCATCACATAATTATCAGCTGTAGCCGTTACTGGCTCTGAGCCTAGCACCACATCAATCGTCACATCCGCCACATCCGTATACACAGAATTACTAATTATGTATGTAAAACTATCACTCCCCAAAAAACCAAGCGCTGGTGTATACACAAAACCACCATCCAGATGAACATCAACATCACCATAATTAGGTGCTGTAGCCACCATCGCCACCCCATCTCCTTCTGTATTGATATCATTGCTTAACAGACCCGGTGCTTCAATCGACAAACTAATATTTTTTATCGCCTCATAACTATCTTCATTAGCCGTGACGGGCTCTGGTCGACTTAACACGTTAACCGTCACCTCCCCAAACTCCCACAAATCAGGCAAACTGCTCTCCATAAAATATTGGATATCTGCTTGGGACAAAGCGCCATTATATACTTGCACTTCGTCGATATGACCCACAAACCCACGACCACCACTACCACTATAAGGACCAAAATGAAATCTTGTCTCATTATCGACATCACCAATGCCAGTATTCCGATAATGAATAGGCAATCTAGCTCCATCACCACTTGTTATTAATTGCCCATCCAAATACAAATGCATCCCATTAGGTTCTGTCCCATTAGTGACCTCACTATCAATCACAACCGCCACATGATACCATTGCCCCGCCATCAAACTATTAGGTGTCAATAACCATGTACCCGGCCAATTCAAAGAAGGTGCCCAACCACCCGCGTATAATTTACCACTATATAAATATAGATTCAAACCGGATGGCAAGCCCCCTTCTTCCCAAATAATTTGCTGTAAACTATTAGGGCCAAGCTCCGGTTTAAACCAAACCATAACTGTTCGTTGGGGAAAAAAGCCTAAATTGATATTTTCATTATCTGGCATTGTGACCCGGTCATCCCCATCAAAATAGAGAGAATAACTATTAGCAAAGACCGGTAAATTTGGCGTGGTTGTCGTAAAAACAGGGTCACCTACAAATGACGCTCCCAAATTATGCGCCGTTGCATCATTTGTTACATTGCCGCTCCCTTCAGAAAACGGGAAATAAGCGGCAATAAACGGCAACCTTTCCCCACCATAATAGGTAAACATATCGATACCGTTAAAATTTTGTTGTGGTGTATAGATAAATGAGCCATCTATATTGAAATCGATTGCGCCGTTGGTTGGTTCATTAGCGAGTGCGACCACTACAGCGCTGGTATCATTACTTAAAACGCCGGTAACGGCCGTTGTCACCAACACCCCATCCTCCGCCACCGTATACACATCCGGCTCCGTCAACGCAAACATCCCCTCACCTTCCACCACCTCCCTAACCCCACCCCCCTCGGCCACCACCACCCCCCGCAACACCATCCCCCCACCCACCAACAACCCCAAACTAACCACACACACGACCACCAATACCATCATCTTCTGTAAACGCATCACACAAACCTCCATAGCACACGAGTAAAGTATCAAATATTTGTACTACAAAGCCTAGTTTTGCGCCACATCTCCCCCCGCAAAGGGTGCATTAACAAGTTGTCAGACAGCCAAAGGCAATGAGTGCCATTGGTCAGATAAATAAGCAGCTCGGGCTTTGGCCACTTTAATCGCCATCTCGGTATTCCATGAGGCGCCAGGTACCTTCATACGCATCAAACCAA
>DATHYN010000217.1:0-15469 GCA_035459145.1 Anaerolineae bacterium
GAAGGGGCACTCGGCCGAGTGACCCTTTTTAAAGAGGATAGTTATGCGTTAATCGTTGTCATTCTCGACCGTAATGACGATATCGTCAGCCCCATTGTCGACAGTGGCGGTGGGGGCTGGGGTGGCGTCAGCGGTGGGGGCTGGGGTAGCGGTTTCAGGGGGGGCGAATTTTTCAGCGAGGCGGCCGAGTTCTTCGCTGAGCCAGCGGAGGCCAGTGGCGGCGGTGGTGCGCGTTTTGCGGCCGATATCGCCGGTTTGGACCGTTTCGCGAACGGTTGAGGCTTCTTGTTTGGCTCGTTGGGCGACTTGGCTTGATTTGATTTCTTCAAACACTTTATCGACTTCAGTGACAAAACCGTTAATACCATTGCGGATATCGGTTTCTAACTTTTGTCGTTCTTCGCTACTCCAAGCGTTACGGACTGTTTCGGCGAATTGGCGGCCGAGGTTGCTCATTTCGTCGATAATATCTTGGCCAGCGGCCGAGGTAGCGGCCGAGTTGGCGGCCGAGTTGGCTTGTTCATTGGTTTCGTCAAGGTCTTCCACATTGATTTTGAGCCGTTCTTCTTCTTTTAAACGGGCTTTAATTTCATCAACATTGGGTGTTGTTTCTTCACTCATTGGCAATAACTCCTTGTTGTTTGGCAAAACGTTCTAATAAGTTGTTGGTGACAGATCGTTTGGTTTTGTTAAAAATAAGAGGCTCTGTATTAAGCCATTGTGTACTATACGTCAATGATAAGTGAAAAGTTGCAATGAAATAGGGTGATTTAAAGAATCTCGGCCAGAAAGGTATCCAATTGGCTCTCAATGAGGAGGCCACGATGAATTTGGGTGATATTGCCTTCGGCATCGACAAAGAAGGTTGTGGGCATAAATTGGGCTACTTGGTAACGAGTGGTGACCGTTTCGTCTTCGTCGAGGAGGATGGGGAAGGTGAGGGCGTTATCAAAATCGGTGGCGAGGTAGTTATTGATGGTGGCAGGAGATTCGGCGCGATTAATAGCCAAGATGACTAAACCATCCGCTTGATGTTTTTCATAGGCGGCTTGGAAAGTAGGCATTTCGAGGCGGCAGGGAGCGCACCAAGTGGCCCAGAAGTTGATGATAACAGGTTGGCCACGATAGTCGCTGAGATTGATTGGTTGGCCTTGATGGTTCGGGAGGGTGAAATCGGGGGCGGGATTGCCGGTGGCGAGGGGGGAGAAGCGGTCATCAGCGATTTGGCCGATGAGGGGTGGGGCGGTGGCGAAGATTTGGTTTTGGTCGATGACGGCGGGGGGGGGATTGGTATCATCGGTGAAAAAAGAGGTATTATAAGTGAGGAGGATAATGGCGGCGACGGTGAGGAGGAGAAAGCCGCCAAGACGAAGACGTGTTTTAGAAGACATATTGGTTAGGGGTTGAAAAAGCTGATGATAACCTCTTCCCAATCGGCGACGATGAGGGCGAAGTCTTGGGTAAAGGCTAGTTCGGAGAAAGCGGCGAGGCGGCCATTGAGCATAAGGATACCGATGGCGATAAAGAGAACGCCGCTAAGGATCTGGGTGGAATGGAGATGGACGGTGATTTTTTTGTCTTGGCTGGTAAAGGTCCAGAGGAGGGCACCGAAGATAGCGAGGGCGAGGAGTCCATATTGGTGTAGAGGGCCAAAAACTTGCGGGCCAAAGATGGTGGTGAAGTTAAACATATATTGGGTGACACCGATGGCGATTTGCCAGAGGGCGAGGGCCCAGATGAGGCTAATGATGGCGACAGGGGCGTTCCATTCCCAGCCTTTGCCACGAAGGAGACGCCAGAACCAGCTGTTGCGGTTAAGACGGCCAAAGAAAGTGGAGACGATTATGAGGGGGAGGCCGAGGCCGATGGTGTAGATGAAGAGGAGCATCATACCGCGGTAGACGGTGGTTGTTTGGGCGGCGAGGGTGAGGACGGTACCGAGGATGGGGCCGACACAACTAGACCAGCCGACGGCGAAGGTGAGGCCGAAGAGGTAGGAGCCGCCGAGGGTGGTGCTTTGGGGTTGGGCGCCACCGTCACTGCCTTGGACACCGGTGAAGCCTTTGCCCAGAATGCTCATGACGCCGAAGATGATGATGAGGGCACCGCTGATGAGCATGATGAGGAATTGGTTGTTGTAGAAGAGTTGGCCGAGGGCGAAGGCGCCGGCGCCGAGGATGGTGAAGGTGGTGGCGAGGCCGAGCATGAAAGCGCCAGTGTTGGCGGCGATTTGACTGCGGCCGCTTTGGAAGGCGAAGGCGAAGTAGGCGGTGAGTACAGGCAATGTACAGGGGGAGATGAAGCTAAAAAGCCCGCCAACGAAAGCGAGAATGGCTAGGACAGCAAATGGTTGGGCACCTAAAAGAAACGTTTCGGTTTCGCCATTACGGCTTTGGGTAATGGTGCCAATGACAATGAAGCAAACTAATAGAAAGCCAAGGATTAGAAAGGTCCATTGCGTTTGCGTAAGAGAGCGGAATGGTTTGGGTAATGATTCTTGCATAATTTTTCCTCACCAACAACGATAGTCATTAATTCAAAATTTGATCGACTCGTGTGTAAATATTTAAAGATGAAGTGTAAAGTTTTTCGTTTAAACAATTTAATAGAGTGTAACCGAAAGAATCTAGAGTGGGAAGTTCCTCATGCTGTCAGATTATAAGTGGATTCCGGCCTGCGCCGGAATGACAGCCCTGCGCAGGCTGGATTCTGGATTATTTAGGTTACAGTCTACTTAAGATGGGTGTTATCAATGAGGTATGCGTGGAGATGCTTTTAGATGCCTGACTGTTATTTTGATAGGGCCTGCAACTGTGCTTTTTCGGGTAATTGTGACTTGAAAAGTGGAAAATGACATCTAAACCTGATCATTGATAACAGCCCATCAAAAATATAGATGATCTATATCTTCTATATCTTACCTTAGATGAGTAATAAGTTGGTTACAAAACCATAACAAATCAATTACATTTCTTCATCAATAAGTTGTTGGAGGAGTTCTAAGTCTTGTTCGAGGTTGCGTTGGCGATTATAGAGGCTAACGACGTAAAGAAAACCGATGAGCCAGATAACAAAGTAGCCGAGAACGAGGTATTGATTGAAGCGGTTAGGATTATCGATATCGGTTTGGAGGAGAATGATCAGGGGAAGGATGAGATTAAACAACATTAGTGACCTCCTTGGAGACGGGCGCTGAGACGTGCTTTGAGTTTTTCAGTGGCGTAGATCATGTTTTGGAGGCGGATACGATTGAGGACCCAAGCGATATAGAGGAGGGTAAAGGAGATGGTTGACATGGTCATGGTGATACCCATGCGCATGGAGTCGAGGCCGTTGGCGAATTCAGACTCACCTTGGCTGGCACCTTGGGCTGATTCGACTAAAGTGTCACCGAAGACGACGGGGTGGATATCGCGGAGGAGGCGGATACTCAAGTAGCAGAAGACGACGGTGGCGAAACTGGCAATGACATAGATAGCGGAGAGACGGCCACGTCGTTCTTCATCGGCGAGGGCGCCACGAAGCATAAAGTAGGCGACGTAGGTGAGCCAAAGGATGACGATAGAGGTGAGGCGGGGACTACTCCAGATCCACCATGTGTTCCAAGCGGGGCGACCCCAGACGGAGCCACTAGCGATGGTCATGGTGACGAAGACGAGGCCGATTTCGACAGAGGCGAGGGAAAAGTTATCCCAGCGGCGGCTTGGGGAGCGGAGATAGAGGACGCCGCCGAGGAGGCCCATGGCGAAGGCGATGGAGGCGACCCAAGCGGAGCCGACGTGGAAATAGAGGATACGTTGGACATTGCCCATGGTACGTTCGGTGGGGGCGTAGAAGAAGATCATCAGGGTGGTGATGAGGAAGATGATGGCCGCACTCCAATTAAAGATACGGATTAGTTGGTTTAAGCGAGTAGAGCTCATGGTTTACTCCTTGTGATTGGTTGGTAAAGGGTTTAGACTTCGATGGTGTAGCGGTAGGTGGTGAGGCCGAGGGTGATCATGACGATATCGTAGAGGATGACGAGGGAAACGGCCGTTTGCACCTCCGTCCATGTCGCGGGTGGTGTGGAGACAAAACCGGCCACGGCCATCGAAGCGGGAAGTAATAAGGGTAATGATAGCGGTAATAGCAGAACAGGCAAGAGAACATCACGGCCACGGGTGTGGTAGGTGAGGGCGGTGACAAGGACGCCCACGGAGATGTAGCCGATGGTGCCGAGGATGAGAATAAGAATGACAGACGGACGCCAGAAAGGTTTATTGAAGAAAACGATAAAGACGAAAACGAGGATGGCTTCGATGGTTAGGGTGAAGAGGGTGATGCTGAGGACTTTGGCGACGTAGATGGCTTGGCGGTCGATGGGGGCCATGAGGATGGCGTCGAGGCTATTGTTTTCGCGGTCGAGGGACATGGCGCGGTTGAGGCCGAGGGTGCCGCTGAGGACGATAGTGGCCCAAAGTAAGCCGGTGGCGACGTTGCGGGCGGCATCGAGTTTGGTTTCGAGGGCGAAATTAAACATGATGGTGACGGTGAGGGCGTAGAGAAACATCAGGCTTAAGGTTTGGCGTGTATGGCGTTCGAGGGTGAGGTCTTTCCATACCATGGCGGCTACAGCGCGATGGAAGGGGATTTTATCGTTTGAATTCATTATTTAGGTTTAGATTTCTTTTTAGAACGGGTAAGTTGGTGATATTGGGTAACGAGTTCGGTAGCGGAAATGGTTTGACTATCGATAATTTGATTGATTTGTCCACGATGGAGAATGGCGAGTTGGCGACAGAGTAGATAAGCTTGGTTGAGATTGTGGGTGATCATGAGGAGAGTGCGGCCTTTATCGATTTCTTGTTGCAGGAGATCATCAAGGAGGTGGACACCATCTTGGTCGAGGCCGGTGTAGGGTTCATCGAGGAGGAGGACGTCTGGCTGATGGAGGGTGGCGCGGGCGATGGTGAGGCGTTGGAGCATGCCGCGGGAGAAGCTACGGACGGGATCGCGTTGGCGGGCGGCGAGGCCGACCATTTTCAGGGCTTGGTTGATGCGGTCGTCGGCGTTATCGAGTTGATAGAGGCGGGCGAAGAAGAGAAGGTTTTCGGCGGCGCTGAGGTCGCCGTAGAGGAGAGGTTGATGGGAGACGAGGCCGATATGGCGGCGGACACGGTCGGCGTGGGTGGGGAGAGGCCAGCCGCCGATGGTGACAGTGCCTTGAGTGGGGGGGCTAAGGGTGGCGAGGATGCGGAGGAGGGTGGTTTTGCCGGCGCCATTGGGGCCGAGGAGGGCGAGGGAATCACCGGCGTTGAGGGTGAGGTTAAGACCGCGAAGGACGGGGATAAAGCCGTATTGTTTGACCAAACCTTTGACGGCGATCATGGGGGTGTCCGTACTCATATTAACTGTTATTTATCAGCAAAACGGTCTTCACTACGGGCGCGAAATAGAAGTTTGATGGGCGTACCAATGAAGGGATAGGTTTCGCGGATTTGGTTTTCGAGATAGCGTTGGTAGCTAAAATGGACCCAATCAGGTTTGTTGACGAAGAAGACGAAGGTGGGGGGGGCAACGGCGACTTGGGTGACATAGAAGAATTTGACGCGGACGCCGGCTTTGCTGGGGGGTGGATGGCCAGAGAGAGCTTGGCGGAGGAGTTTGTTGAGGCCACTGGTGGGGAGACGTTGGTAACGGGCGTCATAAACTTCTTCAACGAGGGGGAAAATTTTATTGACACGCTGGCCCGTTTGCGCGGAGATGAAGATGAGCGGGACGTAAGGCATGAAGTTGAGGTCGCGACGGATGGCTTCGGTATATTCGTTGATGGTGTAGGTATCTTTTTCGACGGTGTCCCATTTATTAACGAGGACGATGGTGCCGGGAGCTTCATCTTGGATCATACCGGCGATATGGGCATCTTGGGCGGTGATGCCTTCGGAGGCATCGAGGAGGAGGAGGGCGACGTCGGCGCGTTTGAGAGCTTTGAGGGAGCGGAGGACGCTGTATTTTTCGATGCCGGGGTCGATGCGGCCGCGGCGGCGGATGCCGGCGGTATCGATGAGAGTGATTTGTTGGTCGTTCCAAATGAGTTCCATGTCGATGGCGTCGCGGGTGGTTCCAGCGATGGGGCTGACGATGGCTCGTTCTTGGCCGAGGAGGCGGTTGATGAGGGTGGATTTACCGACGTTGGGGCGGCCGAGGAGGGCGATCTTGATGCTGTCTTCATCGGGGTCTTCATCGAACTCATCATCGTCATCGGTCCAAGCGGGAGGGGCATCGGGGAGGGCATCGACGATTTCGTCGAGCAAGTCACCGACGCCGGTGCCGTGGAGGGCCGAGATGGGGAAGACGGGGCCAACACCTAATTCATAAAACTCATAGGCACCGTCATGCAATTTGACGGATTCGAGTTTATTGGCGGCGATAGCCATCGGTTTCTTGGTTTGGCGCAAGATTTGGGCGATTTCACGGTCAGCGGCGGTGATACCAGCTTGGCCATCAACGACATGAACGATGTAATCAGCATCTTGGATAGCGACTTCCGCTTGTTGGCGGATAAGAGGGAGGAAGCGACTGGAATCTTCGGAGAGGGGTTGCGTGTGCCAACCGGCGACAATTTCGATACCGCCGGTATCGACAACAGTAAAGGCAATGCCGTTCCAGTCGGCATCAGAGTAGAGACGGTCGCGGGTGGTGCCTGCTACTTCAGAGACAACAGCGAGTCGACGACCGACGAGACGGTTAAAGAGGGTAGATTTGCCGACATTAGGTCGGCCAACGAGGGCAACGATAGGGGTGACGGTCATAACCAATGGTTCTCCGGTTTAATTAAAGTAAAAAATGATGAAGAAAAATTAAGATTAGGGGAGGGGGAGCGTTGTGTTAAGGGGAGGGTAGGGAGAGCGGAATCTTCAATCGGAATTGTGGTGGTAATTGTATCAGGTTCCGTGATGATACGAGTAATATTGATATTAACGAATTCAGGTTGGGCGGAACGAATGGAGATATCAGGTTTGCTGATATCGATAGTAGGTGCCAGTCGATGGATGCCCGCTTCAAGGCCAAAAAGATCAACAGTGACGCGGATATCAGATTCTTGAAGACCGTTGAGGATAGGGAGTGGGCCAATCACAAAGACACGGACATCGGCGGGTTGGATGGTGGCGGTATAGCCAGGGGCGAGGTCGAGGATATCGATATTTTTGAGAATGGCATCGGTTGTGAGAATAGGTTCGATTTCGACTTGGACGAGAATGGGTTGAATTTCTTCGAGGGCGATATTGGTGGGGAGTTCGATAGTAACGGGTTGGGTAAAAGAGCTGGTGATGCCTTCGATGTCGATTTGTTCGGTGAGTAGACGATCGAGCGCGTCGAGTTGGGCGGCGGGGCCGGTAACGAGCAAACTATTGGGTTCGACAGTGACATTGGTGACGCGATAGCCCTCGGCCGGTTCACCCACCCATTGCGCGGTGACCGGTTTTTCAGCAAAGCCAGCAAGCTGGTTAATAGGAACGGTGACATTGACGGAGCGGGTACTAAGATTGAGATTGTTGACACTGACACTGGCCCCGGCATTATCACGGAAGATGAGAAGAGATAGTTGCCGAGCGGTTGTTTCCCGAGCATTATCGAGATGGAGAGTAACAACGGCTTCGGCTAGATTACTAACACGTGAAGCGGGGCCGGTGACGGCGACGGTGGTCGGTTCAATGATGGGAGCTTCGCGGTCATAGCCACGGGCGGTACTACCGAGGATATCGACACGAATGGGGATGTCACGGGTGACAATTTCTTCGATGGTGACAGTGACTTCACGGGGGTAGTAATCGGTGATATTGAGTCCTTCACGGTCAAAGGGGACGGTGACGGGGAGGCGAGAGGTGCCGAGAGGAGCTTGGCTGAGGTCGACTTGGGCAAAAATTTCATCAGGATTGAGATTGAGGAGCAGGTTTTGAGGCCCTTCAATGATGACGGCAATGGATTCGGGGGAGATGGAGATATTGACATCAGCCCGTTGGCCGATGGGTTGGACGCGAATTTCGCCATTAAGGGTGTTAACGGGATTATCGGTACTTTGAGCCGTAATCCAGATAGCGGTAGCGAGGATGACGGAGAGGATAAAAAGAGCAAGTTGAGACAAAAGAGAACGTAAAGTAGGCATGAGAAATTTATTCGTTGGGTTAAACTGTTGGTTTTGAGTCAGGTGTTTGGGTGGCGGTGAGAGGATGTTCGAGGAAAGTTTGGAGGATTTGGTCGAGGCGGGTTGGGTCTTGGCGACGGATGAGACGGCCGTTGTGGGCGATGGAGATATGGCCAGTTTCCTCGGAGACGACGACGATGACGGCGTCACTGACTTCGCTGATGCCGAGGGAGGCGCGGTGGCGGAGGCCGAGTTTACTGTCACGGAGGCGACTAGTGGAGAGAGGCATGACACAGGCGGCCGCGGCTAATTTTTTATCACGGACGATAATGGCACCATCATGGAGTTCGGTATGTTTATCAAAGATGGTGAGCAATAGTTGCGGGGTGGGGACAGCATCAAGGGGGACGCCGGTATCGATATATTCTTGGAGGTCGGTGGTTTGTTCGATGACGATGAGTGCGCCGTGGCGACGTTGCGAGAGCCGAAGGCAGGCATCGGCGATGGCGAGAACGGCCGGATTTTTCTTTTGGCGGCGGAAAAAGCGGAAGTAGCGGTCGGTTTGGCCGACGCGCTCCAATGCTCGGCGGAGTTCCGGTTGAAAAATAACGGGGAGAGCGACGAGTAGAACGGGGAAGATACGGGCGATGAGCCAACTAAAGGCGGGGAGGTCGACAGCGGTGGAGAGGATGAGGAGAATGATACCTAAGATGAGCAGCCCACGGAGGAGGAGCATGGTCCGCGTACCTTGGATAAGCAGGAGCAGTCCATAGATGATAAACGTTACTAAGAGAATATCAAAGAAGCTATAGAAGGTGAATTCTGAGAAATAAAATGTGGCCTTATCAAAAAAAGTCATGACAATTTGGGGTGCAAATGGGTATATTCAGTAGTAATTATAGTAGATAATAAAACCGGATATAGAGGAAATTCGCAATATATCCGGTCAAAAAGAGACAATATATGATATGGAGAGATGGATAATGAGCAGGGTGTGAAGAGGATGCTGGTTAAAACTGTTAAAGTTGGGACAAAAGCTGTTTGTATTTAGCGGCGTTAGGAGGATTGAGTTTTAGGATTTGGCTAATGGTTGTTTTCGCTTGAGCGGTTTGTCCTTGTTCGACTTGGGCATCAGCTAAACCATCTAAGATGCGAATAGTATCACCGATGCGTTTTTGTTGGATAAAGAGACGAGCAAGGCGGTGGACAATACCGCTATCGCCAGGGCGTTGAGCAACCATATCTTCGAGGATGCCGATGACCTTATTCCCACGGCCGCTACGAGCTAACTGAACCAAATATTGGTCTAATACTTTAAGGGCATCACCAGCTTGATTCATTTTGTAGAAGAGATCGATGAGGGTCATGGTGATACGTTCATCTTGTGGGTCTTCACGATAGAGTTCGGTGAAGATAGCGAGGGCACGTTTCCATTCAAAGCGTTGCACGTAAATGTCACCGGTGAGACGTAAGAAACGGGCTTTCCAATTTTTGTTGGCCGAGCCACGCGGGGCTAATTTTAAAGCTTCGGCGTAGGTATCACGGGCTTTATCTACTTGGGCTAATTGGTAGTAAGCGTCACCCATAGCGGCATAATGTTCAAGAGCGCGGTCGATTTCGCCATGCTGTTTAAGTAAGGCGATGAGACGTGAGCGCGTACCTAAGTCAAGGGTATTGGCTTGTAATGATTTTTCGTAGACAGTGATAGCGCCGCCCATGTCACCACGAGCGCGGTAAAGGTCACCGACGATGGAGAATTTTTGGGAGGCATTTTCGCGTAAGCCTTGGAGGGCGAGGAGTTCAGCGAGTTGGATATGAGCGGGGAGGTAGTGGGGGGAGAGTTTAATGGCTAAGTAAGCTTCTTCGGCGGCGGAGTTATAGAGTTCGCGGCGCATATATTCGTTACTGAGATAGAGGGCTTCGAGCACTTTTTGGGAGCCAGCTTCGAGGACATCGGCGAGAATCATTGTTTGGCCGCCGGAGAGGGCATCGAGGCGGGTGCGAGCTTCTTTGACCTTATCTTCCCACCCTTTGCTGGTGAGGAAATCGACGAGGGCATTGGCGAAGCCGGTGGCGCGTTCTGGTTCGCCGGCGGAGAGCAATGTTTCGGATAAGTTTTCGTAGAGTTCGATGAGGCGATCTGCTTGGCTGTGGTCGACGGTACCGAGGTCCACAATTTTGAGGACAGTGATAAAATGTTCGACCGCTTTATTCATTTGGCCTTTGGCGCGATAGGATTCGCCGAGGGCGAAATGGCTACCGAGACGATAGTTTTCATCTTGGAGGGTGATGGTAAACTGTTTAATGGCGTCATCAAAACGGAGGCTATCTTGGTAGAGTAGGCCGAGGTTGAAGCGGGCGGCCGTGCTTTCGAGGCCACTTTGGACAGCGCTTTCGTAGCAACTGATCGCTTCGGCTGTTTTGCCCGTTTTTTGGAACGAGAGGGCTTGGCTAACCAGCGCATCCCGTTCTAATTTGGTCATCCCATTACCGAGGTCTTCGAAGGCGCTATCATCATCGGCATCATCGAAAATCTCTTCAGCGAGCTGTTCTAGGGCGAGACGGCGAGCATCTTCGACTGGATTGGAGTTTTCGTCCTCTTCATTGGCTTGGGCGGCGCGCCATTCGGCCGTTTGTTCTTCGAGGACATCAGCGATTTGTTTAACCGTTTCGGAGAGACTGCTTTCTTTACGGGTTTCGGTGGTGAATTCTTCATCATCATCATCGAACGCTTCGTCGCCACGTTGGATCAGCTCGATAGCGGTGAGGATATCGGGGTTGCGCGGGTCTAGTTTTAGGGCAACTTGACACGTTTTGAGCGCTTTATCGATATCACCTTGGCCTTGGAGGATACGGGCGATGGCCAGATATTCGCGGATGGCGTTACGGGTGGCGCCACGTTTTTGGTAGACAGAGGCGAGGCGTTGGTGGGCGCCGAGGAGGCCAGGTTCAACGCGAACGGCCCGTTGCCAGTTATCGAGGGCGTCCTCGATTTGATTTTTGCGCAGGTGGATTTCACCGATAGCGAGGTAAGTTTGGCCGGCTTCACTGAGGCGGCCGAGGCGTTCTTGGACATCAGCGACTTGACGTAAGTAGATGAGGTCACCGCGAGAGTAGCGGGCTGCTAACTTATAGTTGTGCAATGCTTTGTCAAGCTTGTTGAGCTCAAAATAAGCCATACCCAGCCCGGCGTAGGGGGCTGGAGCATTGGGAATTTCCTTGATCGCCTTTTCAAATTCAGCAATCGCTTCTTCCCAGCGTTGGTCCCAGCTAAAAGAATGTCCTTTATTTAAAGCGTCTTCATAAAGTGCACGATTGTCAGCCACAGGCGTTCTCCTGTCTAATCATAAGTACTGCAGAGATAAAAATTTTGGGCACTGCAGAATGGGTGTTATAAGCGTCTATTATAGTTTAGGCGAACAGAGGCGTTATCGTCAATACGACTTTAGCCTAGCAATGTTGCCAAAATAGCTTTTTGGGCATGAAGCCGATTTTCCGCTTGAGGGAAAAGGCGGGATTGGGGCCCATCAGCGACATCATCGGTGATTTCTTCACCACGATGAGCGGGTAAACAGTGCATGACAATGCAATCTGGTTTGGCCAAACTCAATAGTTGTTGGTTAACTTGGTAGGGGGGGAAGATTTGGCGTCGTTGGATAGCCTCTTCTTCTTGGCCCATACTGGTCCAAGTATCGGTATAAATAATGTCAGCGTCAGCAACCGCTTGGTTAGGGTCTGATATTAAGCGAATATCAGCGTTATGGGTATTAAAAGATTGGGCTAATTTGATACTATCTTCATCAAGTGTATAGCCATCGGGGGAAGAGATGACACAGTTCATGCCAACTTTCATGGCGCCAAAGAGGAGGGAGCGGGTAACATTGTTGCTATCGCCCACATAGGTTAAGGTGAGACCTTCAAGAGAGCCTTTGTTTTCTTTGATGGTTAATAGGTCAGCTAAACCTTGGGCGGGATGATTATAATCGGAGAGGCCATTGATAACAGGGACAGAAGCCCATTCAGCTAGTTGGGTGATGTGATCATGAGCGAAAACACGAGCCATGATGCAATCGACATAACCAGAGATAACACGAGCGACATCGGGGATACTTTCACGGCTACCCATTTTTATCTCATTAGGAGAAAGATATAAAGCGTAGCCACCTAAATGAACCATGCCTAATTCAAAAGACATACGGGTTCGTAAGGATGGCTTTTGGAAGACCATGGCCAAGCTTTTACCTTGCAAAATAGGTTTGTTGCCACCCGCTTTGAATTCAGACTTTAATTTAATAGCTAAATCAAGCAAATTATGCAGTTGATCAGGACTTAAATCAGCGAGACTCAAAAAATGTTTCAATGGATATAATCTCCTCTTTATAACGTTATGTAAAAAGTATACCACAGCGCCGGATAAAATAAAATTATCATTTTGGGTAAAATTGGTACCAATTTAATTTTATGTATACCTTGTATCCCTATTTTAGTTATGGTAAGATAATAGGAGCAGAGGGGATGTCACCTAAATTTGGGTGTAAGTTGTATAAATCGCTCCATTATTGAGCAAATAAGGTAGGTGACGAATGGATGTAATAACAAAAAACTTGAATGCGGCAACAATTACTTCTTTGGTAGTTGGACTCTTACTCGGTCTATTGATTGGGTGGGTGTTTTGGCCGGTAGAATATGAGAACGGTGGCCTTTCAGGGGTGGCTACTGCAGATCAAGAGTATATTATTGATGCAATGGCTCAAAATTATGCTGCTACCGGAGATCCAAATCCAGTATTGGCGGTCTTTCGTGATTGGGATGGGGCAGTAGTCCGTATTTGCGATGCTGGTGATGATACGACGGGTTTGTCTGACCACAACGCGATGGCGGCTGTTCTTAATGAAGGAGTCGGGTGTACAGATGAGACGGCTATTCCTCCGGAAGAGGGTAATCCGCTATTAACCTTCGTGATTTTGTTAATTGTTGTGGGTGTTCTGGGGGCGATAGCTTACCAAACAGTGCCAATTTTGCGTCGAGATACGACAGAAGTTGGTGATGATATTGGTATGGCGTTGGCACCAGCAGTGTATGATGACGTACCAGATGAGATGCCAGAGTCATCAGAAACTGGCGGTACGATTCAGGCGACGCCAGTGGCACGTTTCCGCACAACGTATAACCGTGGTCATGATACATATGATGATTCATTTAGTATTGAAACGACAGACGGTGAATTTTTAGGCGAGTGTGGAGCGGGCATTGCGGAATCGATTGGTTCTAGTTCGCCGAAGAGTGTGGCCGCTGTAGAAGTGTGGTTGTTCGATAAAAATGATATTCGGACGATTACGAAATTAGTGATGAGCGATTATGCGTTCAATGATGATGGTCTTAAAGCGAAGTTAGCGACGCGCGGGGAACATGCGTTAGCGGCGACGGGTGAGACGATTGTTTTGGAAACGGCATCGTTGATTGTTAATGCTGAAGTGACCGAAATCGAGTATGGTCCGGCTGAAGGGGAGTTGGGATCAGAAAGTTATTTCGAACGGTTGACGATTGAATTGTCGGCTTGGGCGAAAGACGGTGATTTCGAGAAACCAGATATTCAAGCTCGGATTGACGAGTTAGATTATTAGTACATGAGTCCGCTAAGTTTGTGTTAGTGGGTGACTGGATTGTAATGATTTAAGTGTGATTGTGTTATTGCGTTTAAATCCGTAAATCGTCATCTAGAGTTGTATAAAAAAAGCCCACGGCCATTGGCCGTGGGCTTTGTGATCTTATTTTTAGCCTATTTTTAAGCGAGACGGTAGGGGTCGAAGAGACGTTGCCACTCATCGAGGGCGAAACGGTCGGTCATACCAGCGATATAGTCAGTGACGACGCGGTGGGTGGAGCGGTGTTCGAGGAGTTTTTGGGTGCTGGTGGGGAGCATTTTGGGTTCGCGGACGTAGGCCTCGAAGAGACCAGTGATAAAGCGCTCGGCTTTGGATTGCATACGGACAAGGCGATAATGGCGGTACATATTGTCGTAGAGAAATTTTTTGAGCGGGTTGATTTTGGCGAGGAAGTCTGGGGAGTAGTGGACGAGGTTGGTGGGATGGTCTTCCACTTTGGTAGGGGAGTCGATTTGATGGGTTTTAATATTGGTAGCGGTGGTATTGAGGACATCGGAGGTCATCATGCCGATGAGTTCGCGAACGAGTTCGTGGCGGGTGATGTGGGTGAAGGGGCCAGATTGCCAGCCGATGCGGTCGCAGACTTCTTGCCAGACGGTGAGGTGGGCTAAATCTTGGGGGGAGAAAAGTTCGGCACGGAGGCCATCATCGAGGTCATGGCCATTGTAAGCGATTTCATCGGCGAGATTAGCGATTTGGGCTTCGAGAGAGGCGCGTTTATCGGGTTCATAGGCGGAGGCGTCGCTGCGGTCGTAGGCGGTTTCGTGTTTGACCATGCCGGCGCGGGTTTCGTAGGTGAGGTTGAGGCCGAGGAATTGGGGGTATCTTTTTTCGAGTTTGGTGACGGTGCGATAGCTTTGGGTGTTGTGGTTGAAGCCGCCGTGGTCGCGCATGAGGGCATTGAGGGCGTATTCACCAGCGTGGCCGAAGGGGGGGTGGCCGAGGTCATGGGCGAGGCAGATGGCTTCGGTGAGGTCTTCGTTGGCGCCGAGGGCGCGGGCGAGGGCACGGCCGATTTGAGAGACTTCGATGGTATGGGTGAGGCGGGTACGGTAATGATCGCCTTCGTAGAAGACAAAGACTTGGGTTTTGTATTCGAGGCGACGGAAGGCGGTGGTATGGATGATGCGGTCACGGTCTCGTTGGAAGTCGGTGCGTGAGGCGGAGGGGGGTTCATCATGGACACGGCCGCGTGATTGGATACTGTGTAAGGCGTAGGGGGCTAATAATTTGGCTTCTAGTTCTTCTAATTCGGGGCGCATGTAGATCATAAGTTACTCCTTTGAGTTAAAAATGGGGAAATGAGAGATAAATAATAGTAAGTGAGGGATATGTTTATTAAGTAATTATTACAAGCAGATAGAGGTGGGGAGATAGGTTTTGAGTTTATAGATTGATGAATATATATAAAAACTTGCCGATTCGGATACAAATATTGTAAAGTGTAACTGAGTTTGAGTAAAATGGTAACAGTTATTTATAAGAAAAATTGAGAAGATTAATAACTTCAGTGAATGAAGGGGTAAACAGATGACACGACGAAATAATGTAGCGGAAGAATGGGTAATTGAGACAGATCAGTTGGAGCCACAGCAAAGTCGGCGTGGTACACGAGGGAATACGTCGCGGGGGCGTCAAACGGCGCAATCGTCGGTGGGTGGATCAGGAGGGGGGC
>DATHYN010000218.1:0-9673 GCA_035459145.1 Anaerolineae bacterium
GTTAGGGTAGATTTCTCGGCTTCGTTCAATCCTTGATTTGGGGGTGGGAGTTGTTGAGGGTGGGGCGGATTGAACTGCGCTCGAAATGACGTTGGGGGGAGGGGGTGAATTGTCGGGCTTAGGTTAGTATACCCAGTTCGATGTAAAGCCCATATTTCGGGCGATAACGATTTGGGGGGCGATGGTGTCATGGAGTTTGTCGGTAAAGTCAGCGCGTGGCATCGCTTTCAATTCTGCCACGGATCCCACGGCCGCCATCAGCACATAATCCTCTAGCAATTTAGCCTTAGTTACGACTTGCACCGCCTCATACTGCAAATCTGCGAAGGGCTCAAAATATCTGGACATCTCTGGTAAACGGTCACGCTTGGCGGAGTTCACTGGTTTAGGGGTGGGGACAAGGTTCCAGTTGAGATCGTGTGCGACAAAGGACCAGGGGAGGAAATGTTCAATGCTGTTCCCCGTCAAAGTTGTCATTGTTTCACTTGAATAAATGCAGGCTACAGCGCCCCGTTTTTGAATGACTTCTTGCCAGAAGCGGTGGGCATTTCTTAAATCACGGGTCTCTGGTGGGAATAGCTTGCTGGCAATGTTAGGCACATTGGGGTTGCGTTTTTGTAGGTAGTTGAGTAAGTGCCACCAGCAAAATCCTTGTAAAATGTTGAGGTGTTGGCGTAGGTAAGCAAGCCAGTGGGGGTTCAGTTTGATGCTGTTTGGTTCCACAAAGCAGTACATGGGGGTGGTTCTGGCGGTGAAGTAGTCGCTGGCTGCTTCAGCGATGTAGTTGTCAACTTTATGATCTTTCATCCCTTTGGT
This sequence comes from Anaerolineae bacterium, assembly GCA_035459145.1. GTDB lineage: Bacteria > Chloroflexota > Anaerolineae > Promineifilales > Promineifilaceae > DATHYN01. Next base: position 817 of record DATHYN010000218.1, read on the forward strand.
TTCAGTTTGAAACCACGGCCGCAAGAAACGGGTCGGTACGTAGCGTGTCAGCTGTCTCACCTTTTTGGCCTCGGCCCCATTCTGGTTTAGATAGGCAGAGACAGCCAGTTGCACCGCTTGGGGCTTGTCGTTCGCATCAATGTCCTCGGCCACTTTAACGGTCAATACGGCGCGCCCGAGCTTGTCTTGCGAGCCAAAAGAGAGGTGGAAGTAGTTGACCGGATACCAGACAGAAGTGACCATATCGGCGAGTAAGGCATCAATGGAAATGGTCGCATCGCCTCCCGCTTTGATATGGTTGAGGATGGCTAAGAACCAGTAATATTTGTATGAGTTTGTGGTGTTACGGAAAGCACCAGCGAGGTGCTCGATGGGGAGGTTGGGGGCGTTGGGTAAGATGTTCATATTTGCTGTATTTTAAATGGTTCATGATGAAACATGGTAATTTTAGTTTGAGGCGGTTGCTACTAATTTGAGTTCGATAATGAATTAAACCTGTGGATGTATTGGTTAATGTGTTGTTATGGTAGATTTCTCGGCTTCGTTCAATCCTTGATTTGGGGGTGGGGTTTGTTGGGGGTGGGGCGGATTGAACTGCGCTCGAAATGACGTTTGGGTAGAGGGGGGGGATTGTCGGGCTCAGGTTACTTATTAGACCATTCATTACTCATCAGTTCCGCCTGCGCCACCACCGTCTCCATAGCTTGTTTCTGCTTGTCAGGGGGGTAGCCGTACTTGCGGAGTACCCGTTTTACGGCCACCCGCATTCGGGCGCGGGCATCTTCTTTTAAGGCCCAATCGATGCTGATGTTGGCTCGTACTTGTTTGACTAGCGTCTGAGCAATCTCGATCAACGTCTCATCGCCAAGGATTTTGACGGCGCTGTCGTTCGTCTCTAAGGCGTCGTAGAAGGCGAGTTCGTCTTCGTTGAGGCCGAGCTCTTCGCCGCGTCGTTGGGCGGCTTGGATCTCTTTGGCGAGGGCGACTAGCTCGTTGAGGATGAGTGCCGCGGAGATTTGTTGGTCGTTGTATCGTTCTAAGGTTTGGCGGAGCATCTCGGCGAAGCTACGGGCTTGGACAAGGTTGCCGCGTCGTCGTTGCTTGATTTCGTCGTCGATGAGGCGGCGGAGGAGTTCAACGGCGACGTTCTTTTGAGGCAAGGCGCGGACTTCGGTCAAGAACTCATCGGAGATGATGGAGAGGTCGGCGTATTGGAAGCGGTTGACGGCGAATAGGTCAACGATGCCATCGGGGGCGACGGCGCGGTCGACGATCTCTTGCACGGCTTGATCGACATCGCGCCAATCGCGGGCGTTTTGGCCCACTTCGCCGCCGGGGACTTGGTCGAGTTTGACTAAGGCGGCGCGTACGACTTGGTAGAAGCCGACGCGATCACGAATGGCGAGAGCTTGTTCGTGGGGGTTGGCGAGGGAGAAGGCGCGGCCGAGGGCCATCACTTGCTCTGTAAATCGTTTCTTCATCTCGCTGCGTCCAGCACTGATATGCTCGACGGCGTTGTTGAGGGTTGTCAATCGTTTGGTGGGTTCGTCAGTGAAGAAGTCGCTGTCGTCGAAGCCGTGCATCATGGCACGGACGATTTCGTATTTTTCCATCATGATAGCGACCGCTTGCTCTTGGAGTTGGCCAACTTGGGAGCGATCTCCCTCGGTGTAATCTTTGAGGGCTTCTTGGAGTTGGGTTTGGAGGGGGAGGTAGGCGACGACTAAGCCACCATCTTTCTGCGGAAAGACGCGGTTGACGCGGGCGATGGCTTGCATCAGGTTGTGCCCTTTCATCGGTTTGTCGAGGTACATGGTGTGCAGGCTGGGGGCGTCGAAGCCGGTGAGCCACATGTCGCGGACGATGACTAGGCGGAAGTCGCTGTTTTTGTCGCGGAACCGTTCGGCTAATGCTTTGCGTCGTTTACTGGTGCGGATGTGGGGGGCCCATTCTGGTCCGTCGCTGGAGGCGCCGGTCATAATCACTTTCATCACGCCGTCGTTGTCATCTTCGATGTCACCGACCCAGTCTGGTCGTAGGGCGGCGATGGCGTCGTGCATCTGGATGCAGATGGCGCGGCTCATGCAGACGACCATCGCTTTGCCGGGGAGGGAGGCGTTGCGGGCTTCGTAATGGTTGACGATGTCCTGGGCGACGGTCGCGATGCGGTCTGGTTCGCCGACGATGGCGGCGAGGGCGGCCCATTTGCTTTTGATTAGCTCTTTCTGGGCGGCTTCTTCCCCTTCGGTGATCTCTTCGAATTTGGGGTCGATTTGGGGGACGTATCGTTCGTTGAGTTTGAGTTTGGCGTGGCGGGCTTCGTAGTAGATGGGGACGGTGGCTTGGTCTTCGACGGCGCGTTGGATGTCGTAGATGTCGATGTATTCGCCGAAAACGCCGCGTGTGTTGCGGTCCTCGGCGGAGACGGGGGTGCCGGTGAAGCCGATGAAGGCGGCGTTGGGGAGGGCGTCGCGCATATATTTGGCGAGGCCGTATCGTTTGTGAACGCCATCTTCTTTTTGGATGTAGTTGACTTCGAGGCCGTATTGGGTACGATGGGCTTCGTCAACGATGAAGATGATGTTTTGGCGTTCGGAGAGGATGGGGTGTTCGGTTGCATCCCCTTCGGGTAAAAATTTCTGGATGGTGGTGAAGACGACGCCACCGGAGGCGACTTGGAGCTTGTCGCGCAGGTCGACACGGCTTTGGGCTTGGGTTGGTTCCTGGCGGAGGAGTTCGTGGCAGGCGGCGAAGGTGTCGAAGAGTTGGTCGTCGAGGTCGTTGCGGTCGGTGAGGATGATGAGGGTGGGGTTGGCCATTTGTGGCTCTTGGACGATGCGGCCGGCGTAAAAGGCCATCGATAATGATTTGCCACTGCCTTGGGTGTGCCAGACGACGCCGACTTTGCCGTCTTCTTCTTGGATCGCCTTGGCCGTGGCGGCGACGGCTTTGTTGACGGCGTGGTATTGATGGTAACCGGCCATTTTCTTAATGATTGTCTCTTTGCGGCGTTCAAAGATGATGAAGTAGCGGATGAGGTTGAGGAAATGGTGGGGGGCGAAGACGCCACGGATGAGGCATTCTAATTTGGTCATCCCTTTGTCTAGGTTGATGCCGTCGATGCTTCGCCACCGTTTGAACCATTCCATGCCACTGGTGAGGGTGCCGAGGCGGGCGTCGATGTTGTCAGCAATAACGAGGGCGCAGTTGTAGATGAAGAGGTCGGGGATGCCTTGTTTGTAGGTGCCGAGTTGTTTGTAGGCGGTGTGGATGTTGGCTTGCTCTTGGCTGCCTTTGAGTTCGATGACGGCGAGGGGGAGGCCGTTGACGAAGAGGATGATGTCTGGTCGGAGGGTGTCTTGTAAGGTGGAGTTGGGGTCAGGGATGGCGTTTTGTTGGAGGATGCTGAACTGGTTGACGGCGAGCCAATCGTTGTTGTGGACATTGTCGTAATCAAGGAGGCGGGCTTGTTTGTGGATGGCGCGGCCATCTTTCCCTTGGTAGCTGACGGTGACGCCGTTGACTAGGAGTTGGTGGAAGCGGTGGTTGTTGCTGGCGAGGTTGGGGCTTTCGGCGCGTTTGATTTGGCGGAGGGCGTCGTCGAGGGCGGTGGGGGGGAGGGTGGGGTTGAGGCGGCCGAGGGCGGCGCGGAGGCGGTCAACGAGGAGGACGTCACGGTAGGAGGCGCGTTCGGCGGTGGGGGAGTCAGGGGCGAGGGTGGGGCCGTGGGTGTAGGTGTAGCCGAGGGTTTGGAGCCATTGGAGGGCGGCTTGTTCGACGGTGTCTTCTAGTAGTTTGCTCATGTTGTTTTTCTCCATGTCAACCGCTGACGGGGGAATGCGCTGACGGGTTTTGCTAATAGCTAGACTTAGGTGATATTGTCAGTGCTTTCTCCTGTCAGCGGTTCCTATTAGCTCAACTTGTAGTTTTGTTCCGTTGAAGTTGGCGAGGATGGCTAGATCATGTTTGAGGAGGCGGATGCGGGCGCGTAGTTGTTCTTTCATTTCGGGTAAAATTTGGTTGACGGCGATGGTGGCGACAAGGATGGTGTCTTTGACGGAGATGAGGCGGACGTCTTGGTTGGTGATGTGTTGGCCGAGGTAGGTGATGGGGATTTGTTTGATGTAGCGGTGGTGTATTTCTTGTTTGCGTAGTTCGACTCTGGTGGCGCGGCGGTAGACTTGGTGGAGGTAGCCGGGGCCGAGTTCGTAATGGACGCGGTATAGGACGCCCATGATTTTGTCGATGAGGGGGCTGTGTTGGCGGCCTTCATATTGTTTCGATTGTGGTCGAAATGGTTCTGGTTGTTTGGAGAAGGGGATGTAACGTTCGATTTGGGCGCGGGCTTGGCCGAAATTTACGAGTAGGCCGAGGTCGGCGTTGGTTATTTTGAGGTAGGATAGGATTTGGGCTTGGTGCATGTTGGTTAGGTCTGGTTGTGATTTTAATTCGATCAAGACCTTGCCGCCATCGACCCAAATGTCGACGAAGTACCAACCGACGTTGACGCCTTGATAATAGACATCGAATCGTTTTTCTAGTTGGTGGGGGATGTTGGCGTGGTCGAGGCCGATGCTCATCGCTTTTTGGTAGATGGCTTCGGGCAGGGCGGGGCCGAGGGCTTTGCGGACGTTGAAGATGATGCCGCGTATTTTGTAGGTGAGGGATTCATGAAGGTGTTTGTTGTTCATTTCAACCACTGACGGGGGAATGCGCTGACGGTATCGTCTACCCCTAAGTATTGGTAAAAGCTGTCAGTGAATTCTAATGTCCGTGGTTGTCGTGTTCCCTGCAATGACCATGGACGGGGGAATTCATTAGTAGCGTTTATTTTGTAATTCAACCACATCATTAAACCTTAATAGAAATATACGGTCAAATGTTGATGTAAAGGTAAGGCTTGACATATCAACCGCTGACGGGGGAATGCGCTGACGGTATTGTCTACCCCTAAGTATTGGTAAAAGCTGTCAGTGAATTCTAATGTCCGTGGTTGTCGTGTTCCCTGCAATGACCATGGACAGGGGAATTCATTAGTAGCGTTCATTTTGTAATTCAACCACATCATTAAACCTTAATAGAAATATACGGTCAAATGTTGATGCAAAGACAAGGCTTGACATATCAATGTCATCATAATCAAAGGCTGATGACATGGCGAAGTCGGAAACGATGAGGAGCCAGGCTTCAGTTAATGCTGGGGTGCAGGTTGTGCGGGTGCTAGACTTTCGGCTGATGACTTTCCTTAACTTAGCTAATTGCTTTTCGTTTGTGATTGGCAGGAATGTGCCAGACTGAGTTATCGTCCAAGAGGCTTTTTTAGCTTCCATAACGCCAATATCAGCAACTTGCTCTATCTTGGATGGTATTGACATGTATTCGCTTAGGGTTTCATGATTGATATGGGTTGCTATCTCATCGGCAATGGCTTGTTCTATCTGTTGAAAGTTGTCTTTTGCTTTGTTGAAAGTGGCTGTGAAGTTGAATGTTACCCAAACATGTAAAGGCGTTGCTTGCGCTTGTTCAAAAAGCCGTTGGGCTTCAGCCACGATTTGCCGTTGTAAGTTCTCTTGCTCTTGCAGTGGCCTGCCTTCATAGGTGCCTTCAGCGCGATAGAGTTCAGTCACTTCAATACCGATCTTGTTGCGGTTGTTTGTGGTCAAGATGGAATCAGGGCGTTCATCAGCCGTAACGGTGACAGGTGGGCTAAATAGATCCGGGCGCAGTTTGAGCAGGGTAGCTAACATAGCGCGCTCTCTAGCCTTCTGTGCTGGCTGATTCATGTGACCTCCTCAACCATTTCGGCTGCTTCCGTGACGCGGAGTTGGCCGGAGATGAGTTTGGGGAGGAGGGTGTCGCGGAGGTCGGCGATGGTTTGGGATTGGTGGTTATTGTAGTCTACTCTTTGATTAAAGGTGCGGATCAAATTTTGAAATGCGTCTAAGATGCTAGTTGATGGGATGAGAATTGGACTCATATAAGCCATATTGCGATTTAAACCAGGCACAGCAGAATCTGATACCAAACTTGGCAAATCAAGCTTTTCTAGTGAATAGTACAAAAATGACAAGCTAGATATCTTTTTAGAAGAGACATAAAAGGTTGTATCAATTGGATAAAAATCTTCATGTACCCAAGTAACTATGCCAGCACTACCTTTCCGGCCAACAACAATGCCTGGGCCTTTGACTAAGTGTTCATTGTGCCAATCAATTTGCCCATTTGACCCGTACACGGGCACATGTCCAGCTACTCTATCTTTTTTTCGTAAAGATTTACCATAATTAAGCTCTAGAACTTGTTCTAACTTAAAAACCCGCCACCCCTCCGGCACCATTCTCCCCTCAACTTCTTCAAACCTATCTGGAAATAGAGCCATTGTCGCCGCGTCTAGGGGGTATGCTGTACCGTTCGCTTTGGCGTGGACGGGGTCAAAGTCAACGAACCATGATTTGAAGATGGCGCGGGCCATCTCTTCTAGGGTGGCGTTCAGGCGGCGGTTGAGTTCGATTTTGTTTAAAATCGCTTTGTAAAGACTTGCAATATGTTTTTGTATATGCAATGGAGGATAAATTATGACACACTCTAACAAATCTTTTACGCGTATACTTGGTTGAGCAGTTGTAATTGTATTTGCATCTACTTGATACAAAAAAGTGCGGTGACCTAATGCTAATAATAGATACCAAGGGTCAATTATTTTGGGATTAGGCCTTAAGGCAACCAAGTTTTGACCTGTGCAAAAATATGGATTGGGCGGCACTAAGCACCTTTGTGGAAAATTAGAACCAACCGTTGAAAAAAGAATGTCATTTTCTTGTGGATGCCCCCGAAACCATGTATCAAATGTTTGTTGACTGACATATTTTTGATTGTTTTCAGATACCTCTAATGGGTAAAGTGCGTTATTAGATAAATGTTTAGTTTCGATTAGTTTTATTCCATGATCTGTTAAAGGTGGGGTTTTGCCACGATTATCAACAACGGTCAAAAGCATATCACCTAGTTGTTTATACTCCCAATCTTGCGCCAATTCTGGTAGGTTCCACTTAGTTTGATTTTTCACTAGCATACCCCAATCCCTCCAAATTCTTCTCAATCTCCGCTTCCAATCGCCGCCCCTCGGCCATCTGCTCCCGTAACTCCTCTACCAACCGCTCCATCTTCTCCTCAAATGGCTCACCATCATCCTCTTCCTCGGGGATGCCTACGTAACGGCCGGGGGTGAGGACGTAGTTGTGCTCGGCCACTTCCTTGAGTTCGGTGCTGGCGGTGAAGCCGGGGATGGCGTAATCGAAGGCGCCCCAATCGGTCTCTTCGTCAGCTGGTTCTTGGTCGCTGGTGTAGTAGACAGGCCCTTTTTCGCGCAAAATTGTCTCCGCTTGGGGGGCTGGTTGGCGCCAGGCACGGTAGATGGTGGCGATTTTGTTGATGTCGTCATCGGTGAGGGTGCGGAGGGTGCGGTCGACCATCTCGCCCATCTGGCGGGCGTCGATGAAGAGGATTTGGCCGCGGCGGTGGCTTGGTTTTTGGCGGCTGAGGAACCATAAGCAGACGGGGATTTGGGTGGTGTAAAAGAGTTGGCCGGGTAAGGCGACCATGCATTCGACTAAATCTGCTTTGACCAATGCTTCCCGGATATCCCCTTCGCCACCCGTTTGGGTTGACATGGAGCCGTTAGCGAGGACGAAGCCGGCGCGGCCACCGGGGCTTAAATGGTGGACCATATGTTGAATCCAGCCATAGTTGGCGTTTCGTTTCGGGGGGAGGCCATATTGCCAACGCACATCACTCTCTAACTGCTCGGCCCCCCACGCTTTCATATTAAAGGGGGGGTTGGCTAAAATGTAATCCGCTTTTAAATCTTTGTGTAAATCGTTGAGGAAGCTGTCCGCATTTTGGCCGCCGATGTCGTGGCTGATGCCGCGAATGGCGAGGTTCATCTTGCATAATTTCCAGGTGGTGGGGTTCGATTCTTGGCCGTAGATGGAGACGGCGCGTTGGTTGCCGCCGTGGGCGCGGACGAACTCGGCCGATTGGACGAACATGCCGCCACTGCCACAGCAGGGGTCGTAGACCCGTCCTGTGGTTGGTTCGAGCATCGCTACCAGTAGCTTGACGACTGGCTGGGGGGTGTAGAATTGGCCGCCTCGTTTGCCTTCGGCGGCGGCAAACTCGCCTAAGAAATATTCAAATACCCGTCCCAAGATATCATGTCCTTCATCATCTTGCCCGCCGAGGCCGATACTGCCGATGAGGTCGACGACTTGGCCGAGGCGTTGTTTGTTGAGGTCGGGGCGGCCGTAATTGGTGGGTAAGACACCTTTTAAGGAGGGGTTGTTGGCTTCGATGGCGAGCATGGCGTCGTCGATGACGGTGCCGATGTTGGCTTGTTTGGCTTGGGCTTGGATGGCGCCCCAGCGGGCGGCTTTGGGGACCCAAAAGGCGCGGCGGCTGAGGTATTCGTCTTGGTCTTCGGGGTCGGCCCATTCATCCGCTTCGAGTTCATCGTAGATATTTTGGAAGGTATCGGAGATGTATTTGAGGAAGATGAGGCCGAGGACGACATGTTTGTATTCAGCGGGGTCCATGTGGCCGCGCATTTGGTCGGCGGCGGCCCAGAGTTTGGTCTCGAAGCCGAGGGGGGTATGGTTGTTATTGCTCATAAAGCTCCTAAAGGGTATACGTAAGTAGATGTTGTCGGTATTTGATTTTGAGAGTAGGCCGTTTAATGTTTTGAAGTTGTTAAACGAGGCGCATGAGATTTTTTATTTTGCAAATTGATTATACCATGATTGGTATGATGGCAACATTTTTGGGGTGGTGTGTGTGGGGGGGGGATGTTTTGTATAGGATG
>DATHYN010000219.1:0-1372 GCA_035459145.1 Anaerolineae bacterium
GGATTTGTTTGGCCGAGGGGGAGTTAGCGGCTTATGCTTTTTTTGAGGTGGGGGCGTTGCCGGTGATGACGGAGACGTTGGCGCGACGGGTGAGGCGGGCGTGGGAGCAGATTGGGATGGAAGGTGGGGTTTATTTAGAGGGAGGGAGTTAAGTAGCGTGCTGCCGTAGGAATTGGGGATTTGCGATTGTGATTGTGTGCAGAGGGAAGGTTCGGTGGATTTTGACGCGGATTTTGGGGATTTTGGGGATTTTTTGTTGATTTAGAGGGCAAGGCTACTATTTTTAGAGTTGGTTTTATTTGGCAAAGTTCCATAGAGTTCCTTTGGCTACGTTTTGGCTTTTATTTAGGTTGGTCTTAGTCAACTTGATCTGATGGGCGTTTTTGGTTTAACTGTTTTTGCCAAGCGAGAACTTTGTCTAGGGGGACGCCCATTAATTCGCTGACTTGGGCGGCTTCAAAGGTGTTTAGTAGACGCCAGCCAACTTGTTGTAGTGCTTCTTCTTGGCCTTCTTCACGGCCTTGCTCAAGGCCTTGCTCGAGGCCTTGCTCGAGACCTTGCTCGAGACCTTGTTCGAGGCCTTGCTCGAGACCTTGTTCGAGACCTTGTTCGAGACCTTGCTCGAGGCCTTTTTCGAAGCCTTGGGATAATCCTTTTTGTAAGCCTTCTTCTATCCATTGGTCGGCAATTGTTTTCATGAGTTTTTCTCCTGACTGTCCTTGTTTCAAAAGGGCTTGTTGTAAATCGGTTTGATTTACTTTCCCGGTTGCTCTCGTTAAATAATACAAAATTGCGCGAATAAAATCCAGTCCTTGGGGGCGTTGTTGGAGTTGGAAGGCGAGGGTGATGAGGTTATCGAGCTCTTGGGGGAGTTGGGGGTTGAAGATGGCGCGGAGGGTGGCGAGGTTGATGCGTAGGTGGTTTTGGCCGTGAATTTTTTCATCGGATTGGTAGGAGAGGTCGGTGAGGTGGTAGTGGAAGGTGGGGAGGTAGGGTTGGAGTGGTGGGGGGATGGTGAAGAGGGAGGCGAAGGTGAGTGCGGGGGGCCATGGCCGAGGGCCGTGGTGGATGACGATGGGGAAGATGGGTTGGAGGGGGATTTGCTCTTTTTCTTGTTGTTCCCAGAAGCGAACCATGTAGCGTAATAGTTGGAGAGGGACTAGAGGGTCGTGGTAGCTTTTGTGCTCGAAGAGAAAGTAGAAGTAGGCGTTTTCGCCACTGGTTAACTGGGCCCGATAGAGCATATCGGATTGGTGTTGGCGGAGTTCGTCATCGATGAAGCTATCAGATTGGAGTTCGAGGTGGGTGAGGTCGAAGAGGGGGAGAAGGTGAGAGGGGAGATATTCTTCTAAGTAGTTGCGGGCGATGTGGG
>DATHYN010000220.1:0-11978 GCA_035459145.1 Anaerolineae bacterium
TGACACCTCCACCGACGATACCGATACCGATGTCGATAACACCGATACCTTAACGGACACCACCCCCATCACCTCTACCACCCCCATCACCACCACCGATACCACCACCGCTACCATCAGCACTGATACCGATACAACGGACGAGACCACCGGTTCTGATGAGGACGCTTCCGAAGAAGACACTTCCGAAGAAGACACTTCCGAAGAAACAAACACGGAAGAAGAAGCTGATTCCGAAGAAACTACCCAACCCATCACCACCACTGAAACCACCACCGATACCCTCGACACCACCGACACCCTCACCGAAACAGAAACCATCACCACCACCACCACCATCACCACTACCGATACCACCACCGATACCCTCGGCACCAGCGAACCTATCACCGATACCGGTGTCATGACCATGACCGTCCCCATGGCTTCTTACCCCCTCACCATGACAGTCAACATCAGCTCCGCCACCGACTTCACCGGCGACGTCATCGTCACCGGCCTCCATCCAAACACCGATTACTACTATCAAGCCGTTCTCGTCACTGACGCCGGTACCAGCCAACCTATCCAAGGCATCTTTGCCACCGCCCCCGCCCACGATGAAGGCGCCCCTCTCAGCTTCGTCTTCGGCTCCTGCCTCGGCGGCCAAGGCTACTGCCGTGACCCCGAAACCGGCTGGCAAATCTTCAATACCATGCAAGCCCAAAACCCCGACTTCTTCGTCATCACCGGTGACAGTATCTACGTCGATAGTGCTTGCGCTGCCCCCAACGTCCCCGGCTCTGAAGGCCCCTTCTCTGACCTCGACGGCTTCCATAACCGCTACCGCTACCACCTCGGCGATACCAACTACGCCTCCTTCCTCGCCCAAACCCCCGTCTACGTCACTTGGGACGACCATGAAATTATCGACGATTTCGGCGGCCCCTTCCTCAATAAATACAACCCCGCCCTCTTCGCCGAAGGCACCCAAGCTTTCTTCGACTACTGGCCTCTCCGCGCTGAAACGGGTCGCATCTACCGCTCCGTACGTTACGGTGCCCACGCCGAACTCATCATCCTCGACACCCGCTCCTATCGTGACCCCAACGTCAACTGGGACACCAACCCCCAAAGCCTCACCCCCAAAACAATGCTCGGCGCTGAACAGTTCGCTTGGCTCCAAGAAACCTTAGCCACCAGCGATGCCCACTGGAAATTCATCGTCACCAGCACCCCTCTCTCCTATCCCACCGGCTTCCCCCAACCAGAAGTTGACGGGCGCGATGGCTGGGCCAACTACACCGAACGTTCCGGCTACGAAACAGAGCTCATGTCACTCCTCTTCTTCCTCGAAGCCCAACAAATCGACAACGTCATCTTCCTCACTGGTGACACCCACTGGCCCTTCGCCCTCAGCTACGACCCCGATCGTGACGGCGAAGCCAACTTCTACGAATTCGGCTCCAGCCCCCTCAGTGCCATCAACCTCGCCCCCACCGCCACCCCCGACCCCACCTTCAACCCCACCGTCCTCTTCGCTGAAGGCCAATTCCAAGGCACCGTCTTCAACTTCGGCCACGTCGCCGTTGACGCCGAAGGCAATCTCACCTTCCGCCTCGTCGACCGTGACGGCACCGAACTCTACAACATGACCCTAAATCCCTAATCATTTGAGGTAGGGCGATTTGTTAAATCGCCCTACCTCAAAACACCCAACACCAATCTACCCCCGTTCAATTTTTCACTCACCCCCCGCTTCCGCTTACTAACTTCACCTCCTCCCCTTGAAGATGCTGTCCACTTTCTTATTGCCACCAACTCATCTACAGCCCAATTAGGACTGTCATATCTGCGCAGATACTGTCCGTTTTTCTTATGTCAACAACCATTTACAGTCCGGTCAGGGCTGTCATCCTCGCGAAAGCGGGGATCCACGCCTAAAATCACCTTTATTTCGGCTTCGTTCTCCGCTAATCCTATCCCGCTCAACAAAAACGAACAGCATCAATGAACAGCATCTTTGTCCTACCAACATGCCCTCTCTAAACCACCATAACCCGCACCCCACCCTCACCCCCATTCAACCAACACAAAACCTTCCGCCCCTTCACCCCTAACAAACGCTCCACCGCCACCCCATATCGCGCCATCTGCTCTTCATAATCCCCACCCGCCAAAATCCGGCGCAAATCCGCCTCATCCCGCCAAAAATCTGTCTTGAAATCCACAATCGTCCACGCATCCCCTGCCCGATACAACAAATCGATATACCCCGTCACCACTCGGCCCCCAACCTCATGCGCAAACGGCACCTCCGACCACCGCTCATCCGCCCCATCAATCTCCCCATAAAAATCACTCCCCCGAAACCGCCGCAACAAATCAACCGTCACCCGCTCCGCCGCCTCCACCTGCCCCGCATCCGCCAAACCGTATTGCCGCACCCGTGCCAACAACCATGGCCGAAATCCCTCCTCCTGCGGAAAACGCCACCACGCCAACGCCTCATGCACCAACGACCCAATCACCCACGCCGGCGCGTACGGCCGCGCCTGCCGCGGCACCACCTCCCACACCCGCAACGAACGCTCGGCCGACTCCTCCGTCTCCCCCGCCCGCTCCGTCACCCGCCGCAACAACGGCCACCCATCCACTAACAACTCCGGCTCACTCACCCCCGCCCCCACCACTTTATCCACACCAACCATCTCCTCCCGCGCCATCACCGCCCGCATCTCCACCCCTTCCCACACCCAAACAATCTCCTCATCCCCATCAAAATCTTGCCCCACAAGCTCTGTCACCTCCGCCAACGTCCCCAACCAGCCCCCCCAACTCAAATTCCCCTTACTCGTCTCCTTCACATGCCCATTCACCAACAACATCTCTTCCGCCCGCGTCACCGCCACATACAACAACCGCGCCCGCTCCGCCTCAGCCTGCGCCGCCGCCCGCTCCGCCGCTAACAAATAACTCCCTGCCGTTTCCTCCTCCTTCGTCACCTGTCCACACACCACCCCCAACTCATCATCAATCAAAAAGGTCGCCGGCGGCCGCCCCTTCCCCCCACTACCCGCATCCCCCAACACCACCACCGGAAACTCCAACCCCTTCGACGCATGAATCGTCATAATCTGCACCGCCCCTCCCACCGTCGCCCGCGCCTCCCCTTCCCGACTCCCACTCGTCCGCCACAACCCCACCGACTCCAAATATTGGTCAATATCCACCAACCCACTCGTATGAATATCACGCAACAACTTATCCACATTACGCAACGCCCGTGTTTCGCCCGCCGCCCGCAAAAAAGCCCGATAACCACTCTTCTGCAAAAACTGCTCACAAATATCCGCCACCCGTCGCCGCCCCGCCTGTGGCGCCACCTCCGTTAGCAACTCATACGCCAATCGCCATCCCGCCGCCTCCTCAATCAAAATCCCCTCCCAATCAATATCAAACGTTTGCCACAACGACTCCCCCTTCTTCCGCCCCACCACCAACCGCTGAATCGTCTGTTCCGCTAAACCAATCACCGGCGAACGCAAAAAGCTCACCAACGCAATATCATCATGCGGGTCCGCCAACGCCCCCAACGCCCCCAACACATCCCGCACCTCCGGCCGCTCATAAAACCCTTTCCCCGATACCGTCACATACGGCACCCCCGCCTTGTCCAACACATCTTCATAATAAGCAAACCCCGATGATGTCCGACACAAAATCGCCATCTGCCCATAATCAAACCGCCCCCCCTCGGCCAACGCCACCAACCGCCGCGCCACCCCACCAACCGCCACCGGCAACCCCTCCCCCTTATTCCCCTTCGCCACATAAAACTCCACAAACGGCGGCGCCACCTTCGGGTCCCGCCCCGGCTCACCCGCCGCCAACGGCGCAAACGCCGCCTCCCACGGCCGCTCGCCCTCACCCAACACCGGCGCCAACATCTTATTCATCGCCACCAACAACGGCTCATGCGCCCGATAAGACCGATCCAACTCAATCACTTCCCCCTTCTTCGCCGCAATCCGCGCCTGCTCCTCCTGAAAAACAGCCACATTCGCTCCCCGAAACGCATAAATCGACTGTTTTGCATCCCCCACAATAAATAATTTCCCCGGCTCTGGACATAACTGCTCAATAAACGCCCTCTGCCGCGCATTCGTATCCTGAAACTCATCCACCAACATCGCCTGAATCTGCTCCTGCCAATAGGCCCGCACCGCCCCATTCTCCCGCAATAATTTCAACGATAAATGCTCTAAATCATCAAAATCCAACGCCTCTAGCTCACTCTTCTTCTCATCATACCGCCTCACCACATACTTGAACAACGCCGCCACCGCTGGCATCGCCGCCGCCAACCGCTTATCCACCTCGTTCAATCTCAACCCCAACAACCCCGCCTCCCCATTTCCCACTTCCCGCAACCCTTTCAATACATCTTTAACCGCGGCTAACTCATCCGCTCCCCCCGACCAACTATTTTTACTCCCACCCACAACCTTAATCTCACCCCACCGCTCTGCCCCACGTAACTGCTCATGCAAATTATCACTTTCTAACTCTTTAAACGAAAGCAAAACCCAATCACGCCAATAAGCCATCTTATCCTTATCATTGGTCGGTACCGTTCGGCTCAAAAATCGCTTCCATTCCTTCACATCCTCCCGCGCCAACAACGCCCCTAACGCCTCCCTCTGCCGCTCGGCCAACACCCCCGCCCACCGTTCATACGCCTCCGCCGGCGGACAAGCCGCCAGCCCCTCCGCTACCGCCAACCTATCCGTCAATAACAACTCAATTAACGCCGTCAACTCCTTCTCCCGCCACAACAACAATAAGCCCGCCGTCTCCTCCGTCGCCACCGCCCACGCCAACGTCTCCTCCACCACCTCTTTCTGCAACAAGGCACTCTGCCGCTCATCCAATACCTCAAACCGCGGATCAATCCCCAACTCCGCCGGATGCGACCGCAAAATCTCCCCACACAAATTATGAATCGTCCCAATTCGCGCCGCATCCAAACCCGTATACGCCGCCCGCCACTTCTCCCGCTCCGCTTCACTCAACCCATCCTCCTTCAAATAACGACCAATCTCCCCCCGCACCCGATTCCGCATCTCCCGCGCCGCTTTCCGCGTAAACGTCACCGCCACAATCCCCCGCAACGCAACCCCCTCCTCCGCCAATAAACTCAAATATCGCGCCACCAATGTCCGCGTCTTCCCCGTCCCCGCCCCCGCATTCACCGCCACATCCCCCCCCCGCGTCAACGCCGCCCGCTCCTGCGGTTTGCTCACACCATAATTAGCCAATACCGCCGGTTTCGATAACGTCATTAATCCCACCATCCTTTCTCATATTGCCAACAAAACGAAATCGCCGGACAGTAACTGGGACACCCACCCGCTGGTGGCGTCGCCGGAAAATAACCGCTCTGAATCCCCGCCCGGACTTGCCGCGCAAACCCCTCCGCCGTCTTGATCGCCTCCCCCACACCCCCTTCCACTTTGCCTAACTGAAAATCACTCGGCTCACCTTTCCGAAAATGCCAATAAAAACCATCAACCACTTCCCCCAAACCCAACGCCTCCATCGCCGCCGCCGCATATAATGGTAACTGTAACTTCTTCCCCTCGGCAAACGCCTTCGCCGTAAACGACGCCTTCCCCCCTAACTTGTAATCCACAATCCGTATCCGCCCCCTCTCATCCCGATCCACCCGATCAATATACCCGCTCAATAATAACTGCTCATCCCCCTCACCTAAGACCAACACCGTCTCCCGATTGCCCCGCGTCCCAAACGCCGCTTCCGCCCGATAAAAGCGAAACGAATCCTGCTCCAACACCTGTACCGACTCCCAAACTGTCTCCAAAATCTCCTCACACGTCTGCTCCCACCATGCCGTCACCCGAAAATTATGCTTCTGTGGCGCCTCGGCCAACACTTTTTCCGCCGCCCCCCGTACCCACGCCTCCCCCACCTCACCCGCCAACGCCGGCCGCCCCTCACCATACACCTCTTCAAAAATATCATGATACACCGACCCAATCTGTGTCGGTGTCAACCCCTCCATCGGCTCCGGCTTCGGCTCCAACTTCAACACATTCTGCACCCAAAAGAAATACCCACACCGCTGATACGACTCAAACCGACTTGCACTCCAAATATGTTGTGGCCCGTAAGTCTCTCGTAACCAGTCAGCCGTCTCCGTCAAATCCCCCTGCCACTTATTCAACCCACCACCCAAACGCGCCCCCCAAATCTTCTGCGCTTTCTGCAAGCGAAACCACCCCTCGGCATCGCTCTCCTTCGCTAACGGATTGCCATCCATCCCCAATACCGCCGCCCGCTCCCACCACTCCGCCCACGACGCCGCCTCGGCCAACCGCGCATATGCCCCACTCCCCAACCGCTCCACCACCTCAACCCCCAACAACTTAATCATCTCCTCCCAAAAAGGTGACGCCACCCACTCCGCACCATTATCCGCTAACGTCGGCCGTGTCAACAACAACGCACTCGTCGGCCGCGTCACCGCCTCATAGAAAAACTCACGCTCACTACTATTCGTTGATGGCACCAAATCCTTCCCCAACGCCGCCCCCAACTGCACCCGATCCGCATCGCGCAAAAACGGATCCTCGCGAATCGTAATCGGAAACGCCCCTTCACTCAACCCCAAAACCGCCACCGCCCGCAACACCACCCCCCGCAACTGCGTCACATTCCCCACCACCATCTCCGGCTGATACGCCTGCAACGGCATCATATACTGTGCTGAATTAACCGCCGCCTGCAACTCATCAAAAAAAGCTTGATACCGCATCGGAGCCGTCCGTGTCATCGTCGCCGCCGCCCAAATCATCCCCCGCAAAATATCCTTTAACAACCGTAACGCCGCCAAATCTTCATCCGCCGACTCGGCCACCTCCCGCACACAGCTCACAATCTGCAAACTATCATCCTCAACCAAATCATCATCAGGCCGCAACGTGTCCGGATCCGGCCCAATCAACCGCTCCAACCAAGCCACATACTGACGCAATGTCGCATAAACCGGCGGTCGCGACCGCTGATAAAAGAAATTAAATTGCGCCTGCAACCGCTCGGCCGCCGCCCCCGTCGGCAAATCTAATAATGGTCCATCCTCAATATCCACCTCAACCTCCTCCCCCCTCTCCTCCGCCGCCAAACAGACCGCCAACGCCTCCTGCCACTGCTCATACCCGCGCACCACCTGTTGTTGGCGTGCCACCCAATCTAAACGCACCCCGTCTTGCCCCTTGATCAACTCCTCCCCGTTCGACTGCCATTTGAAATAGGGCGACCGCCACGCTGTAACCACCTCTCGTCGCGGCAAACGGCCGTTATGCCCCGCCTCATCCACCTCACCCTCCCGCCCCGGTAACGGCAAATGCAACCGCAATAAATTCATCAACGATGCAATCACCGGGCTCTGATTCAACGGCAACCCATCCAAAAACCGTACCGGTATTCCCATCTCCGCCGCTATCTGCTGAATAAAGGGCCGATAATCCCCAATCTCCCGCGCCACCAACGCCACTTCCCGAATCGACATCCCCTCCAAAACCATCTTCTGCTTCAACCACCGCAACGCCGCCCGCACCTCCATCGCTCGCTCTGGCGCCTCAATCAATTGAATGCGCTCTTTTCCCCCCCCTTCATACCGCTTCGCCGTCGTAAACAAATTCTGGTTCAGATAATGAAGCGCGGGCTGTGCTCCGCTTTGTAATGTCGGCAACGGCCGTTCTTCTACCCCCAAACTCTCCTTCACCAAACGTAACGTCCGCTGGTACCGCGCAAATGTCACCTTTTCCCCCTGCGTCAACGTCAACACAAAACGCCCCACCCGCTGACTCAACGTCTGCCACAAGGCCAAATGCACATCAGTGAAATCATCAAACCCATCAATCATCAACAACGGCCACGACCGCCCCAACGCCGTTCGCTCCGCCAACGTCTCTAACGCCAACCATTGCAACCCCACCCGATCCGCCCACGACTCCGCCTGCAACCGCGCCTGATACCGTTCATAAATAAAAGCCAACTCCCGCAAACGTGGCTCCGCCCCCGCCCAAGCCGTCAACAACGCCTCCGGCGTAATCTTCGACGCCTTAAAATCTCCTAAACGCTGTTGCAACACCTCGATAAAGCCCCCTTTCTCAATCAACGGCGCATAATGAACCAGCCGTTTCTCTTCCTGACAAATGGTGCGCAACAGCCGAAACTGCACTGGCGGACTAATTTCCGTATACTCCGCCCCCGCCATATCCAAAATCATCCCCACCAACCGATCTAAGGTCACCACTTGCGCCCCCAAGCCGCCGCCGCCGGCGGCTAACCGCTCTCGCCACGCCGCCGCTTGCAACGCCGTCGGTACACAAATCAACGCCTGCGCAATCCCCTGTTTAGCGCATAACGCCCGTACCTCTTCTATTAAATACCCACTCTTCCCTCGGCCCGCCGGCGCTACATACAGCTCAATCATGCCGCCACGCCCATACCGGCCGAGCGCCAACCAACAATCCCTCCTTGTAAATTAGCTACCTCCTTCACCCCCGCCGCCTGCAACACACTCACCCCAATCGCTGACCGAAAACCAGTCTCACAATGCACCACAATCGGCTTATCTAACGGAATCTCATCTAATTTTTCTGGCAACATCCCCAAATGCACCGTCACCGCGCCCGGAATCGTTCCCGTCTGCCACTCATCCGCATTGCGCACATCCAACACCGTTACCATACCTGCCTTTAACTGTGCCGATAACTCTGTCGCCGTCACCAGCTCATAACTCTCGGCCACCTTGCCCCCACGCTCCCAATCAGCAATCACTTCCAACGGCCAATAACCCGCTAACCCCTCCAAACCAATCGACCACAACTCGGCCACAATTTCCTCCAACCCCGCCTCATCCGTCACCAAATAATAAGACTCATCCCCCTTAATTAACCACCCCGCCCAATTTAAAAAACTATCCCCATACGGAATATTGATACTGCCCGGCAGATGCGCCCGCGCAAACTGCCCCGGTGACCGCGTATCCACAATCGTCACTTCCCCTAACTTTTCCTTTAAGTCAGCCAAACGACACGCCAGCGGTAACGGCCGTTCACCCACTACCTTCGGCCCCACCCGATTAATCCGCTTCATATCCGCAAAATAATGCGGTGGTGCCGGCTGATCTGCCAACAACCACTCAACAAACGCCTCTTCATTCAACAATGTAAACGCCTGATTAAATAACTTTTCATACCCTAACGTCGTCGATGGAATCGCCCCCAATCCTTTCCCACACGCACTCCCCGCACCGTGCGCCGGCCACACCTGCAAATAATCAGGCAAATGACGCACTCTCTGCAACGAACGATACATCTGCTGTGCCCCCAACACAGCTGTCCTCGCTTGACCCACCACCTTCTCTAATAAATCCGGTCGCCCCACCGACCCCGCAAACAGAAAATCTCCCGTAAAAATACCCATCGGCAAATCCGCCGCCGCCGTATCCGTCAGCAACAACGCAATATGCTCCGGCGTATGCCCCGGCACATGCAAAACATCAAACTTCAAATTCCCAATCATAAAGCTATCCCCTTCACCCACCAGCTCATGCGCATAATCCCCCACATACCCATACTGCCACTCCGCACCACCCTCATCAGACAGATACAGCTTCGCCCTCACCTGCGCCGCCAACTGCCGCGCCCCCGAGACAAAGTCCGCGTGAATATGTGTCTCCACAACGGCGATAATCCGCACCCCAGCCTTACGCGCCGCCTTCAAATAAGGAGTCACTCGCCGGCCCGGATCCACCACAATCGCTTCACCTGTCTGCTGACAACCAACTAAATAAGAGGCGTGTGCCAATTTTTCATTGTAAAAATATTTTAATAACATTCTGTTTATAATCCGTAAATATCACTATACTTCTGTCGCAAATAACGCATAAATGGCGCTACTTTCACTCCCTCACCCGTTACCTTTTGCATCAACACCTGTGGTGTATATGTCGCCCCGTGCCGATGAACATGTTCTCGCATCCACTGCAACAATGTCGAGAACTCCCCTTTTTCCATCTCCTGTGGAAAATCTGGATGATCAGCCAAAAAACAATCATACAACTGCGCCGCCATCAAATTCCCCAACGCATACGTGGGAAAATAACCAAACAGCCCAATCGCCCAATGTATATCCTGCAACACCCCTTCCCGATTTGTCTTCGGCCGAATACCCAAATACGATTCCATCCGACTATTCCAATAATCAGGCAAATCGGCCGGATTAATATCCCCCGTCAACAACCCTTGCTCAATCTCAAAACGAAGCATAATATGTAAATTATAGGTCACTTCATCCGCTTCCACCCGAATCATACTCGGCGTCACCTGATTAATAGCCCGATAAAAAGCTTCAAACTCAACTCCGCTCAAACTATCTGGATACGCCTCCTGCGCCAATGGCAACGCATACCGCCAAAAATGACGGCTCCGCCCAACCATATTCTCCCACAAACGTGATTGTGATTCATGAATCCCCAACGAAGCCCCATCCGCTAACGGGGTCCGATGAAACTGCGCGTCAAACCCCTGCTCATACAATCCGTGCCCCGTTTCATGCATAATCCCAAAAAAAGATGCCCCAAAATAATCTTCATTATAACGGGTCGTCAACCGCACATCGTGGGAAGTAAAACTGGTCGCAAACGGATGCACTGAGCTATCAAGCCGACCATGGCTATAATCAAAGCCAACCGCTCCCGAGATTTTGCGGCCGAGGGCGCTCTGCGCCTCCTCCGGAAAATGCCCAAACAAAATCCGGTTATCAACCACATCCGCCCGCGCTTGAATCTCATGCACCAAGGGTACCAACTCCTTACGCAACTCCGCAAACAGCTTAGCTACCTCGGCCGTCGTCATCTCCGGCTCATACTGATCCAACAACGCATCATACGGATGCTCCTCATACCCCAAATACCCCGCCTCTTGCTGAACCAAATCAACCAACTTCTCTAACCACGGCTGAAACAACCCATAATCATCCTCGTTACGTGCTTTCACCCACGCCGATTGTGCCAAAGAACGCAGCCGCGTCAACTCCATCACCAACTCCGTTGGCAACTTCGTCGCCTGATCAAACTTCCGTTGACCCACCCGCACCAAACTCGGCGCATACCCATCACTCCTCTGCCCCTTTACTTCCGCCTGCGCCGCCGCCAACAACTCCCCCATCTCCGCCGATGTCAGCCGCTCATGATGAATCTTGCTCAATGTCGCCAAATGCGCCCCCCGGGCCTCACCCGCCCCTGCTGGCATATTCACTTCCTGATCCCACCCCAACAGCTCCATCACAACCGATAAATCCCAAACCTCTTTTAATTTTTCTTCTAACAACGCAAATTTCTCGCCCATTTTCATTCCTTAATAAAGTAAACAAAGCAGTTGTCATTCCTGCGTAGATGCTGTCCGCTTTTCTTATGTCAACCAACTCATCTACAGCCCTTTCAGGGCTGTCATCCCTGCGCAGGCAGGGAACCACTCCTAACATCACCACATTTTCGGCTTCGTTCTCCGCAAATCTTATCCCTCTTAACAAAAACGGACAGCATCGGCGGGGCAGGAATCCACTTATAAGCTGACAGTATGTGAAACTTCCCACTCTAGCAAAGACCTCTCCATTATAACCGAAACAACCCATTTAAGTAACCCCCTCTCCCCTAAATACACCCAGATTTGCCAAAGGGTATGTTTGAAACCAGTCGAACATTACTTCCAACCCGTCTCGACCGGCGTTTACCCACTATTTAACCTGAGCTCGGCAATTCAACGCCTCCTCTCAACGTCATTTCGAACGGAGTTTTGCCCGTCCTACCCCACTTCAAACCCACCACTATAAAAGGGCAAAATGGAGTTGAGAAATCTGCCTGAGAAACCCATTAACCAACTCATCAACAGGTTTAATTCATTATC
>DATHYN010000221.1:0-30672 GCA_035459145.1 Anaerolineae bacterium
CGCAACAAGGGCATTTTCATGATTTAGCTGATGCGGGAGCGATTGGGGTGAGTGGTAGTCATGCACATCATGCACAAGGGTTTGGTTTTCGGGGAGATAGTTTTGTGCATTATGGGTTAGGTAACTTCATTTTTGATCAGATGGATATGCTAGGTACGCGGCAAACCTTTGTTGATGTATATGTTTTTTATCAAGGCCGATTGTTGAGTGTTGATATTTATACCTATCTTATTGAGGATTATGCGCGGCCGCGTCCTATGACCGAAAGTGAGCGGGCCGAGTTTTTGCAGACAATTTTTGAATTTAGCAACTTTTCGAATCAGGGACAATAAAGTGGAGCAAGCATGAAAAAATATTATCCTCTCTTTTTTAATCATATGGATGCGTGGGTGACAACGTTGCTGATTAGTGGCATTGCGTTGACGTTGCATGGGGCGTGGTCGGAGCGGACGATTGTGTTGTGGTTGAGTTTGGTGGTAGGGTATTGGTATGCGTTTGCGTTGAATGATTATTTTGATGCGCCGTATGATCGGTTAGAGGCGGGGAAGGGGGCGCGGAACTTTTTTGTGGGAGAAGCGTTATCGGAACGGGTGTTGTGGTGGGGTACAGTGGCGGTGGTGGGGTTGTTGTTGTTGAGTTATGGGCAGTTTGGGTGGCGGGGGGTGTTGGTGTTAGGGGTGAGTTTGTTTATTATGTGGGGGTATTCGGCGCCGCCATTGCGGTTTAAGCGGCGGCCGGGTTTGGATGTGGTGGTGCATGCGTTGGGGGTGCAGACGTATCCGTATTGGGTGGTTTTGTTGTTGTTGGGGGCCGAGTGGACGGTATTGGATAAGACGTTGTGGCTGATTTTTTTGTTGGCGTCGATGACGGCGCAGATTGAGCAGCAGTTGCGGGATTATGAGATTGATGTGCAGTTTGATCGGACGTTTGTGATGGCCGTGGGGCGGGGGCGGGCGATTCAGTTGTTGCGGGGGGTGACGGCGGTGATGTTGGGGGTGGCGGTGTGGGCGGTGTGGGCGGGGGTGTTGCCGGCCGTGGTGGCGGGGTTGGGGGTGATTGCGTCGCCGGCGATGTTGCATCGGTTCGTGCGAAAGCCAGGGACGCCGCGATCAGAGGGGTTGATTAAGTGGTTGGTGTGGGCCGCGTTGGGGTATGGGGTGGTGGTGGGGTGGTTTTATTTAGGCGGGAGTTAATAGCGTATTGGCAGGGTCAAGCGTCAAGGTGGGGGGCCGTGGGGTTTATTGGTTCGGGTGACGCAGGTGGTAAAGCCTCTGATTATTGGTTGGCCACCGCTTGTAAGGTGGCAATATCAAATTTTTTCATCTGCAGAAAGGCGGCGGTGACCCGGGCCATCACGTCTGGATCTGAGTGATTCATCAGTTCATCCATGGTGGCGGGGACGATTTGCCAAGAAATGCCGTAGCGGTCTTTGAGCCAACCACATTGCTCTGCTTCTGGGACGGCAGATAGATTGTCCCAATAATGGTCAATATCAGCTTGGGTGGGGCAGATGACCATCAAGGAGATGGCTTCATTGAAGCTAAAAGCGTGGGCATGGGCACTGTCGAGGGCGATAAATTCTTGGCCCGCTAAGGTGAAGTTGCTATATTGGACTGTGCCTTCTTGATCTGGGGCGGCTTGGGCACCATACCGTTGGAGAGTGTTAATCTGGCTATTGGGGAATAAGTTGGTATAGTGGTTGATGGCTGATTCCGTTTGCCCACAAACATCGCCGACAAACAGGAAGGCGGGGACAATGCGTGGCTGGTCGACCAGATTGTCGGTGAGTATGATTTGCCAGGAGACGCCATATTTATCTTGGAGCCAGCCGTAGTAAGGGCTGAAGGGGTAGTTGCCTAACTCCATAAGGATGGTTGCGCCATCCGAGAGGGCTTGCCAGATAGTATCGACTTCGGCGGTGGTGGCACATTTAACATGAAAGGAGATGGCGGGAGTGAATTTAAAGAGAGGGCCGGCGCTAATGGCGCGAAACTCATAGCCTAAAATATCAAAGGTGACCATATCAACTGAGCCGGAGGGGGTTTCGTCGAGGGTCATGATATGTTTGATGTGGGAATTGGCACCGAAGGTGGCAACATAAAATTCAGCGGCCTCGGTGGCTTGGGTGTCATACCATAAGTAGGGTATGACTATTTGATTGGTCATAATAGTGGTGTCCTTTTGAGGGTCAATTTGTGTTTGTTGAGTAAATAACCTGAGTTCGATAATGAATTAAACCTGTGGATGAGTTGGTTAATGTGTTGTTCGGGTAGATTTCTCGACTTCGTTCAATCCTTGATTTAGGGGTGAGGCTTGTCGAGGGTGGGGCGGATTGAACTGCGCTCGAAATGACGTTGGGCGGAGGGGGGGAATTGTTGAACTCAGGTTAAATAGTAAAAAAGGTTTGGTATTCGCAAGTCGGATTATTGTAGAACGTGAGTTCTGCTTTGTCAAGAGTTTGGCAGGTTTAAACTGAAGTTTTCCCAAATATTCGGGCACATATATAGTCATATGGATAATAATTATTGTTGGACGGTGATAGGTGCGGATTGGTGAACGGTCCCGCCGAGCTTGAGCTTGCGGGACCGTTCGCTTCAGGACTGTTATTGGCCGGCGATGATGGTGTAGTCAAATTCACCTACGGTTTGGGAGTCGGCGGTGGTGAGGCCGAAGCAGTCGTGGGCGCGGATGAAGTAGAAGGTGTTGGTGCTGGTTTGGCGGGTGGTGCCGGGGGAGTGGATGAAGGTGGTGGCGGTGAGGTTGGTGGTTAAGGTGGTGAAATCGGTGTAAGGGTCGGTGCTGGCGTAGACATCGAAGGTGCAGTTGGCGGCGAGGGGAGCCCAAGTCATGGTGATGTCGTTGTCCGTGAGGGTGGTGGTGAGGGTGGGGGAGATGGCGGGGACGGGGGTGGCGACGTTGAGGGTGACGATGGCCGTGTTGGAAGGCATATTGATATGATACCCACCCATTAAGGTTAAGATGTCGGCGGACGACACCCCATAATCATAGATGCGAATATCATCCAATAAACCAGTAAAGCCATTACCGCCATTGCCGCGTACACCAAAATAGAGATTGGAGTTATTGGTTGTGACACCGGTGGTGGTGTCAGGGGCAGTGGTATCAAGGAGGCCATCGATGTAGAGGTAGAGGGTGTTGCCACGCTTCACAAAGGCGATATGGTGGTATTTTGAGGAACTGATGCGGCTGTTAGATGTTAGCACGGGCAGATTGGTGCCATCATAACGCAAGGCTTGGATGCGCCCCAGATTGGCTGGGTCGAGGTTGTTGATATAGCGGATGGCATAAGGTAAGCCGCCAGCCGCTGACCATTTTTCTACTAAAGAGCTATCGGACAAAGAGGCGCCATCGGCATAAGAATTTGGCTTGACCCACAAGGCGATGGTGAAATCATCATTGGGTCCGAAGTCAAGGGCGTCATGATCAGGGATAGAGATATAAGTATTAAAGCTAGGATGGGCATAATAAGAAAAGGGGTTGGTAAAGTGGGTGGGGGCGTGTGCGGAGGACCAGAGATTGGCTGAGGCGGTGCCATGATGGCCATTGCCGGAGCTATCGGTAATGGTGAGATTGTAGTCATCCAATTTCCAGTAGCCGATGGCGGGGGGGCCGAGTGGTTCGAGATAATAAGAGAAGGTGACGCTGCCTAGGTAGTTATTGGCGGGGGTATAGACAAAACCACCATTGAGCTGTAAGTTGAGGGTGCCGGCGGCCGGTGGAGTGACGAGAGTGGGGGTATAAATCCCACCATAGCCATCATTGGCTAAGATACCTGGGGCAGAAACGGTTAAGGGGAGGTTTTGGGCGACCATATAGCTGTCATCACGGGCGGTGGGGACATCGTGGACAATGTTTAGTTCGGTTGTGGTTTGATTATTTAGCCATTGGAGTTCGA
The DNA here is from genome assembly GCA_035459145.1 of Anaerolineae bacterium. Taxonomy (GTDB): domain Bacteria; phylum Chloroflexota; class Anaerolineae; order Promineifilales; family Promineifilaceae; genus DATHYN01. The sequence continues at coordinate 3,917 of DATHYN010000221.1, forward strand.
TGAGATTGCTGGTGGTGGCAATGGTGGCTTGGTTGGTGATTGTTTGGGGGGGATTGGTGCTATTTAAGATACCGGTGATGGTGATGGTGCCACCGCCATTGACGGGGATGGTGGGGATGTCCCAGATGTAGTTGGTGGACGGCCGTGGGATGATGGTGACACCACTGTTGGTGAAGGAGAAGGATTGGGGATTGAAGTTGATGGGCAGCAGGTCGGTGATAACGACATTGGTGGCGGGGAGGGGGCCGGTATTGGCGAAAGTGAGGGTGTAGGTGACGGTATCACCGGGGCGGGCAATGGCTGGTTCTATTTGACTGGTCAGGGTGAGGTCAATGTTGGCGATATCGTTGTACCACACATATAGATTTTGATAGAGGCCAAAAATATCTAGGGCACCATTATTGTTGAGGTCAGCGACGGTGAGGGTAGAGAGATTGGGCAAGGTTTGGGGCGTAGCGGTGAAGGAGCCGGTGCCATCATTTTCCCAGATGGTGGCGGTATTATTATTCATGATTAAGATAGCATCGAGATCGTTATCGGCATCGATGTCAGCTAGAACGGATTGTTTGCCGTGGGCGGTGCCTAGATAGTGATTGGGTAAGGTTGAGAAGAGCCCGGTGCCATCATTAAACCAAACATCATTTTGTTGCCCATTTTGGGTGGTGTTGATGAGATCGAGATCGCCATCATTGTCAAGATCGCCGATAGAGGTATGGATAATGCTGGTGTTGTTGAAGGTGTTACTGCTGTTGGTGAAAAAGCCGTGGCCATTGTTGAGCCATACCTGGGTGCTGGCGCTGCAAAAGGTAAAGATGTTGGCCATGATGGCATCGAGGTCACCATCTTGATCAACATCACCTAGGGTGATGGTTAAACTGCAAGTGGTGCTCATGATTTGGCCGCTAGGGGTAAAGATGCCCAAGCCGTTATTGAACCAAACTTTGTTGCCGTTGGTGTTGGGGCCAACGGTAAAGGCATCGAGATCGCCATCGCCATCGAGATCACCTAAAACGACATCGGAACTGTTACTGGGGGTTAGGTTTTGGCCACTGTTGGTGAAGATACCGGTGCCGTTGTTCATCCAAACTTGATTGGGTTCTCCATTGGCATAGGTGATAAAGATGTCGAGGTCGCCATCGTGGTCAAGGTCGCCAAGGGCGGCCGCTTGGGTGATGCCAGTGCCGAGATTTTGGCCACTGTTGGTAAAAATCCCACGGCCGTCATTCCACCAAATGGTATTGTTGATACTGTAATTTATCACCACGGCGTCTAAATCACCATCACCATCTAAATCACCAAGAGCGGCATCCTTAAAATAGTTGTTGGCCAATAACCGTTGGTTGGAATCGACAAAATAACCAGATCCGGCGGTCGCTTGCGTTTGGAATTGCCAAACATAGTTAGCGCCAAGATAGGCGGGATTGGTGGTAAGGATATTAGGGGCGATGGTTGTTTGGATCAGCTCACCCGCCAAGAAAGGTTGGCTGGGGGTGAAGGTAATGGTGCCATTGGAACTGGCTGAACCGACGATGGTGCCTTGCATCGAGCTGGAGACAAAGAGGGTTTGGCTATTGATGTTGGTGGCGGTGAGGGGTTCCGTATAGGTGATGGTGAGGGTGGTGGTGAGGGGGGCGGTGTGGCTGTTGGGGGCGGGGGTGAGGGCGGTGATATTGTAGTAGGTGGGGGTGATGGTTAGGACGGTCGTGGCGCTGTTGTTATTGAGAACCGGATCAAGATCGATCCCAGTGGCGGTGATGGTGGCGGTATTGGTGATGGTGGTATGGAGCGGTAATGATGGTGACAGGATCCCGGTAATGACGATGGTGCCGGTGGCGCCGGCGGGCATGGTGGCGATATCCCAAAGGTAGGGTGAGCCTGGGCGAGGGGTGATGGTTGGTCCCGTGGAGGTGACGGTTAAGGAGCTATGGGTGAGACTGACGGGAATGGGGTCGGAGATGACGATTCCGGTGACGGGATGGGCGCCATGGTTGGTGTAGGTTAAGGTATAGGTGATCGTTGCCCCAGCGGGGGCCGTGAGGGGCTCGACCTGTTGGGTCAACTCTAAATCCACCACGGCTTGATTGAGCCAAACTTTCATAGGGGCACTATCAAGGGCGGCGAAAATGTCGAGGTCGCCATCCTGGTCAAGGTCACCAACGGCGGCAGCGTCACCCAGTTGACCATTGTTTAAGATTTGTGAGCTTGGGGTGAAGTTGCCAGCGCCATCGTTGAGCCAAAGTTGATAATTATTGCTGACGGCCACCACCAGATCGAGGCTGTTATTACCATCGATATCGCCCACTTGTACGCCAAAGACAGAGCCCGTGAGAAGGGTGGCATCATAGCTAAAGGTGCCGGTGCCGTCATTCAGCCAGAGTTGATTGCCAACGAGCGCATCCAAATCGGCATCATTGTCCAGATCTTCTAAAATAGCATAGGGAGAATAAAGGGCGTTAAAGGATTGGGCTGATTGGATGAAGAAGCCGGTGCCATCATTTAACCAGAGTTGCGCTGGGCGGGCATAAGCACTGGTAATCAGGGCATCAAGATCCCCATCGCTATCAACATCCCCAAAACTGACATGATTGGTTTCAACGGTGGTTAAAGGTTGACTGCTTAGGGTGAAGATGCCGTTACCATCATTGAACCAGATTTCATCGGAATAATTGGTACTATATTTGGTGACAAGCGCGTCTAAATCACCATCGCCATCAAGGTCGCCAAAAGCAACGCCACTTGAGCTGAAGCCTGATAAAGATTGACCACTATCGGTGAAGGTGCCGTCGCCGTTGTTGAGCCATAATTTGTCAGACAAATCACGGGCTTCCCAGACATCGAGATCACCATCAAGGTCGACATCGCCCAAGGCGATGCCATAGGAGTTGGTGTTGCTGGGGAAGATTTGATTGGTTTTGGTGAAGGTGGCATCGCCATTATTGAGCCAAACTTCATTGGGTTGGTATTGGGCGGTACCAAGGAAGAGATCGAGATCGCCATCATGGTCTAAGTCACCCAAACCAGCTTGATAACGCCAATTGTTGTTGAGGCCGATGGTTTGGCCGCTGTCGATGAAGTAGCCATCACCTTGGGTGACGGCGGTGCGGAAGCCCCAGATGTAGGGGGCGTTGAGGGGGGTGCTGTCACTATTTAAGACGCCGGTGGTGATGGTGGTATAGCTGAGTTCGCCGGGGAAGAAGGGGGTGTCTGGGACGAAGGTGATGGGGTCGCTTTGGGGGAGGAAGGTACCGTTGAGGGTGCCGTGGTAGTTGCCGTGGGTGGTGATGGTGGCGGTGGTGATACTGGTTAATAAGGGTGGGTCATTGAAATCAATCTCGATGGTGGTGGTGAGAGGGGCTTGGTGGCTATTGGCTGGGGGGGTGATGGTGTGAATGACGGGGATAGTGATGGCGGCCGTGGACGTGTTATTGGTTGGGTTTGAATCGTAGGTGGTGGCGGTAATGGTGGCGCTGTTGGTGAGGAGCATCGCATTGACGGGGTCAGAGATGATGCCGGTGATGGTGATGATTCCGCCGGCACCCATCGGCAGATCGGCCACATCCCAACTGTAAGGGGAGCCAGGGCGGGGGGTAATGGTGGCGCCGGCCGTGGTAACGGCTAAACTGCCGTGGGATAAAGGCAGGGGGATTTGGTCGGTGATGACGACATTGGTCGCTATATTGGGGCCATTGTTGGTGTAGGTAAGGGTGTAGGTGATGGTGTCGCCGGCTGAGGCCGAGGGGGTGTTTACCTGTTTATTGAGAGCGAGATCGGCCACGGGTGTGACGGTGATGGAAACAGTAGCGGTGTTGGCTAATTGATAATACTCATTGCCATTGGCGAGTTCGATGATACCGGCGGCGGAGATGGCATGGCTATATAAATGGAGATCATCGACAATGCCTTGGAATTGGTTGCTACCATTGCCACGTTGACCGATATAAAGAGGGGAACCATTGGTCATACCCGAGGTTGAGATTAAGGTATCGGTGGCGGTGCTTTCAAGGATGCCATCAATATAAAGATTGATGGCTGGGCCGTCTTTGACGAAGGCGACATGATGGAATTGGTTATCATTGACGGTGGTGGTGGAGTAGAGAATAACGGCGTTGGTGCCATCGTAGCGGACAACTTGGATTTTACCGCTGTTGGCGCCATTGTTTTGATTGAGATAGCGGACTGTATAGGGATAGCCGCCGACTCCGGACCATTTGTCGAGGATTGATTCATCGATATAAGCAGCCCCAGGGTGGGTGGGGGGTATTTTAACCCAGAGGGCAATGGTGAAATCATCGTTGACGGCCGGGTTGAAAGCGGGATTGTTGGGGATGACGATATGATCATCGGTGCCATCGAAGGCGAGGGCGTAGGGATTAGGCGTATTGATGGGGGCGGTGGTGGTAACCCAAGTTGGGCTGTTGGTAAGGGTGCCATCGTGTCCATTGCCTGAATTGTCAATGGCGATGTTGTTGTTGTCGTCTAGGGGCCAATAGGCGGTGGCGGTATGGTCAAAGCTGGTGGCTTGATAAGAGAAAGTGGTGATACCGGTAAAGGCAAAGGTGGGGGTGAAGGTGAAGGAGCCGTCTAGTTGTAGGGCTAGGTCGCCATTGGTAGGATTGGTGGCGGTCACGGCCGTAAATGAATCTCCATTGGCATCAGAATCGTTAGCGAGGAGTCCTGGGGTGGGGACTGCTAGGATGTCAGTTGTACCCATGGTGTAGCTATCATCAGTGGCTATTGGGGGGATGTTTAAAATGGTACCAGTTTGGGATGCGAGGTTATTGCCGGTATTGGATTCGGCCGTGCTGGTGCTGATGGAAGCTTGGTTGGTGAAAGAGAGAGCCGTGGCTGGTTGGGCGAGCAGACCCGTGATTGTGATGGTGCCGCCACTGCCGACAGGTAAGTCAACCACATCCCAGATGTAAGATGTGGCTGGCCGAGGGGTGATGGCGGCGCCCGAACTCAAGACCGTTAAGGTATTGGTGAGAATCGGGAAGGGGAAGATATCGGTGATAACAACATCAGAAGCGGTATGATAGCCTTGATTGAGGTAGGTTAAGGTATAGGTGATGGTATCGCCAGGGAGAAACAGATTGGCATTGATTTGTTGGGTGATGGTTAGATCGGGGTAGGAGGAGACAGTCGCGGCCGCTTGGTTATTGGTGATATTGCCATCGCGGAGGGGGTTGCTGATGGTGGCGTAGTTGGTGAAGGTGGAGGGGGGCAAGGTTGGGGATAAGATGCCGCTGATGATGATGGTGCCACCAGCGCCTAGGGCTAAAGGAGCCACATCCCAGACATAGGTTGTATTTGGGCGAGGGGTAATGGTGGCGCCACTGCTGCTGACGGTGAGGGAATTCGAGGTGAAGTTACTAATGGGGATGAGATCGGTGATGACGACATTGGTGGCCGTGATGGGGCCGTTGTTGATGTAAGACAAAGTATAGGTGATGCGTTGACCGGGGGTGGCGTTGATAGCAGAGACGGATTTAGCTAGGGAAAGATCAACATATAGCTCATTTAGCCAGACTTCATTGGCATCTGAAGAATTATTGGCAACAATAATATCGAGATCGCCATCGTTATCGAGATCGCCCAAATCGACACCATCACTGATGTAGGAGCCCCCCAGATTTTTGATGGTGAAATTACCGGAACCATCATTGATGAGGGTGTGATTAACGGCATAACTATTGGCAATCACGGCATCAAGATCACCATCCCCATCGAGGTCGCCTAATTGGATACCAAAGGCGTTGGAGGAACTGTTATTGATTTGAGTGGTAAAGAGCCCGGCGCCATTGTTGATCCAAACGGTACTATAGGAACCATAATTGGCGACAAAGGCATCAAGATCGCCATCGTTATCGATATCCCCGAGATCGACACCATAGCTGTTGGCATTGCCTAATGATTGCCCACTGTTACTAAAATTACCATAACCATTATTGAGCCAAACGGTATTGGGTTGATTGGCGGCCACGATAAAAGCATCGAGATCGCCATCGTTATCGACATCGCCTAATTGCGCGGCGTTGGCGTAACCGACCGCGAAGGAATTGCCACTATTGGTAAAAGTACCTAGGCCGTTGTTGAGCCAGATCAAAGAGGGTTGATTTTGATTCGAGACGAGGGCGTCAAGATCGCCATCGCCATCGACGTCACCCAGATCAACGCCACTACTATAAGAATTGCCTATGTTTTGGCCACTGTTACTGAAAGTGCCGAAGCCATTGTTCAGAAGGACACGGTTGGGGGAGCCCCAAACGGCCAGAAAAATGTCGAGGTCATTATCGCCATCGAGGTCACCTAGGGCGATTTGTTGGGAGAGACCTGAGGGGAAAATAAAACTATTAAAGGTAAAGGTCCCGGTCGTGCCCCCTTGCAAGCCGCCCATATTGAGCCAAGTGCCGATGTAATCACCCATGGTAACGACATCTAAATCACCATCCTGGTCTAAATCACCAAAAGCGATATCGCGATCAGAGGCGGTACCCAGAATGGAGCCGCCGTAGAGGAAGGTAGCGGGGCTGGGTTGGGTGGCGGTACGGAATTCCCAAACGTAAGGAGGGGTAAGGGGGTTGGTATTGATATCGACGACTTGGGAGGTGACGGTGGTGTGGATTAATTCACCGGGGAAAAAGTTGTTATTGGGGGTGAAAATGACGGGGTTGGTGCCGTTGAAGGTGCCGGTGATGGAGCCGGAGTTGAGGCCGTGGATGACGATATTTTGGTTATTGATGGTGCTGCTATTGAGAGTATTGCGGAAAGTCATTTGCAGGGTGGTGGTCGTGGGGGCGGTGTGGCTGGCAGGGAGGGGCAGGGGGTTAACCCGTGGGAAAATATTCAAAGTGACGGTGGCGATGTTTGAGGTTTGAAGGCTGGTATTACCTTGAGCTAGATTATTGATCTCATAGCTAGAAAGGGCCCGATCATAAATGCGAATATCATCTAATGTCCCTTTGAAAGCGTTGCTAAGGCCAAAGCGTTGGCCTAGATAGATTGGAGCGGTGTTGGTGGTGGCGCCATAATTGGTGGTATCAATGGTGGTGTTATTGAGGGTGCCATCGATATAGAGTTGTAAAACAGAACCTGTTTTGACGAAGGCCACATGGTGAAATTGATCATCATTGATCGAGATGGTGGAGTTCATATAGGTGACATTGTTGGTATCATAGCGAACGACTTGAATTTTGCCACGATCGGTGGGGACTAGGCGGTTTAAATACCGAATGGTAAAGGGGTAACCAATCGCTGGATCCCATTTTTCGATGAGGGAGTTATCGACATCGGTGATATAGGTTTGGGTGATGGCTGGTCTAACCCAGAGAGCGATGGTGAAATCTTCGTTGAGAAAGTCGACTTGGGCGCTGGGGTCGGGGATGATGACATGGTCATCGACGCCATCGAAGGTGAGGGCGTAGGGGTTGGTGAAGGTGGTGGCGGGGGTGGTGGTGGTCCAGGTGGGGCTATTGGTGAGGGTGCCGTTGAGGCCGTGGGTGGAGCTATCGGTGGCGGTGGTGGTGTTATCATCTAGCGCCCAGTAGGCGTTCATATTGTTGTTGGCTTCGGGGTGGGCGGTGACGTAGGTGAAGGAGGTGGTGCCTTGGTAGTTGTTGGTTGGGGTGAAGGTGAAGGCGCCTATGGGGGAGAGGGTGAGAGAGCCATTGGCGGGCAGGGTGTGGGTTAAGATGGTGAAAGGGTCATTTTCTGTATCGGTGTCATTGGCGAGGATGCCGGGGGCGGGTTGGCTGAAGATGGTGTTGGGGTGTAAGTCATAGAGGTCATTGTTGGCAACGGGGGCGTTGTTATTTAGGAGGGGTGGAGATGATTGAGGGGCCGAGGGTGCTGTTATGTGGGGGGCTGGGGCAGCCCAGATATGGTTTATGGTGGTGACGGGAATCAGAATCAAGACAAATAATAAAAAGGGTCCAAGAATAAAATAACGTTTTGTCATTTTAGTACTCCTAAGTAGACTGTGAAGGTGTGTTGGTAACAAGATTTGGTGACTTGGTCATACTTAGGGTTGAATTGTGATTTGAACCAAGCATCATTTGTCAAACTTTTCAAATGATAGCTGAAAAAAAAGAAATTGAAAAGAGGATTTTATTGTTTGGTGGCGATGTTGTCAGCGCCGCTCAGTTAGTTGGTTAGTGATTGGCGGTAGCGACCCCAAGCAAGATTGAGGAGCAGGAGGAGGGTGAGGAAGATGGGGAGGAGATGTTGTTTGACTTGGGTGAGCCAGTTGATGTTATTGGTTAAGAGGGAGGAGGGGGGGGCTTGGTTGACGCTGTTATTTGCTGAGTGGGTGGTGAGGGCGGCGAAGTGGGTATCATCATCGTTATTGGTGTAGGCGACTTGTTGACCATCGAGTTGAGCGTGGATAGCAGCGATCATGGCGCGTAGTTCGTCGTTTTCGGCTTGGAGGTCATCGATTTGGGTTTGCTGTTCTTGGATGGCGGCGATGGAGAGGATGGCGAAATCGTCGTAGGCGAGCGCTTTGGTGCCGTCTTCGGTGGTGCGGACTATTTCGGGGAAGACGGTTTCGACCTCTTGGGCGATGAAGCCTAAGCTTGTGGGGGTGGTGTCGTCTTGGTCGATGTAATGGTAGGTGGAGGGTTGGAGATCCATTATGCGGGGTAAGATGTTATCGGCGTAAGGCTCGACATTTTTCTTGGCGCTGGCGTCTGAGAGTTGGACATAGGCACCGGAGCCATCAGCGATATAGGCACGGCGAATGCCATCTTCAGCAAAGCTAAAATTAAGGCCACTGTTATAGATTTTCCACGTTTTATTATCCCATGTAAAATCAATACCGCCGGAGGCATAGTCATTGGCACCGCTTTGTATAATGTCTATATCGGCTTGGGGGGTTAAGGTGTTAAAGCCTAAGTAGTTTGTACTGGTGATAATGACAGTGCCGTCAAAGCGGGCGGCGTAGTTGGCGTCAGCCCCATTTTCAGCTATGGCGTAGAGGGCGTAATTAGTTGTACCGGTCCCAGTAGCGGCAAAAATAGCCCCATAGTTGTTGTTATTATCATCCTCATTTGGCTGGGGCATTATCGTCATCGAGGTAGCCTTGGTAAGTGAAGGCGGTGGTGGGTGGGGCATTGTTGGTAGGTATTGTTTCTTGGCGCATAGGTGTGGTTGGGCTGATTTGGGTATCGGTGGGGGGAGATGCTGTCCGTTTTTGTTGAGCAGGTAGGATTTACGGAGAACGAAGCCGAAATAAAGGTGATTTTAGGAGTGGATCCCCGCTTTCGCGAGGATGACAGCCCTGATCGGGCTGTAAATGGTTATTGACATAAGAAAAGCGGACAGCATCTGCGCAAGAATGACAGAGATTAAGGGTAGAGTATGATAGAAAAAGTGATTATCAGGGGGGTACAGGGGCTAGAAGAGTTTAAGGCGTTGGAGACGTTGCAAAAGGAGACGTGGCAATCAGAGGATTTGGTTATATTGCCGGCGCATCATTTGCATGCGTTGAGTGATAATGGGGCGATTATTTTGGGGGCGTTTACGGAGCAGGCGTTGACACCAGCGAATATGGTTGGTTTTATTGTGGGGATTATTGGGACAGTGGAAGATGGGTTGGAAGATCGGCGGGATGATGTGGCGGCGGCGCGGCTGAAGTTGTATTCGGCGATTATGGGGGTACATCCGACGTATCAGAATTTGGGGCTGGGGTATCAATTGAAGTTGGCACAACGGCAAGAGGCGATGCGGCTAGGTTTGCGGATGATTAATTGGACGTTTGATCCGTTAGAGACGCGGAATGCGCAGTTGAACATTGGAAAGTTAGGGGGGATTTGTCGGCAGTATCTTCCTAATTATCATGGGCAGATGGCGGGGATAAATGGTGGGGTGCCCACGGATCGGTTTAAGGTGGAGTGGTGGATTACGAATAATCGGGCTAAGAGCCGAGTGGATAAGGGGCGCTCGGCCCTCTCGCTGCAAGCGATGCTTGATGGCGGCGCAGAAATCATCAATCCGTTGGGATTTAATCAGCACGGTTTTGCGGTTCCACCCGAACGCTTTGGGCCATTAAGCCCACTTATGTTTTTAGTGGAAGTGCCGACCAATTTCCAATTATTGAAACAGACGGATGTGGCCTTGGCCTTGGCTTGGCGGCAACATACAGAGGCGATTTTTACGGGGGCATTTGAACGCGGGTATATGGTGACAGACTTTATTTATCATCGTGGTGAGGAAGATATGTCGCGGGCATTTTACTTGCTGACGAATCAAAGTGGATAAGAGATATGAAAATAGAAGAGATTACGTTGTATCATGTGGCGCAACGTTTAAAAACGCCATTTGTGACAAGTTTTGGGGCACAGCAGGCGCGGCAATGTTTGTTATTGCGGTTGCGGGCCGAGGGGGTGACGGCGTGGGGGGAGTGTGTGGCGACGAATTCGCCGGGGTATAGTTACGAAACGGTCAAAACGGCGTGGCATGTGTTGTCTGATTTCTTGATTCCGTCGATTTTGGGTCAAGATATTGAAGAGCCAGATGAGTTAGCGGGCTATTTTAAGGGGGTGCGGGGGCATCCGTTGGCGAAAGCGACGCTGGATCAGGCGTTGTGGGATGCGACAGCGCAACGTGATGGGGTGTCGATGGCGACGAAGTTGGCGGCGCCGTATAAAGAGGGGCCGCGGTCGCGGGTGCCGGTGGGGGTGAGTGTGGGGTTGCAGGCGTCGTTGGCGGCGACAGTGGCGACGGTGGGGGAATATATTGACAAGGGGTATCGGCGGATTAAGTTGAAGATCAAGCCGGGCAAGGATGTGGCCGTGGCGGCAGCGATTCGGGAAGCGTTTCCGGATGTGGCTTTGATGTTGGATGCGAACTCGGCCTATACGTTAGCGGATGCGTCATTGTTGGCGGAGATGGATCAGTTTAATTTATTGATGATTGAGCAGCCGTTGGGGTATGACGATATTTATGATCATAGTCAGTTGCGACCATTGATTCAAAGCCCGTTATGTTTGGATGAGAGTATTCATTCTGCGGAGCATACACGGTACGCGATTGTGATGGGGGCGTGTGACATTATCAATATCAAGCCGGCGCGGGTGGGGGGGTGGACAGAAGCGCGGCGGGTGCATGATTTATGTGTGGAAGCGGGGTTGGGGGTGTGGTGTGGGGGAATGTTAGAGACGGGGATTGGCCGAGCGGCGCAGTTGGCGTTGGCTTCATTGCCTGGTTTTACGTTACCGGGAGATATTTCGGCGACGGAGCGGTATTATGAGCAAGATGTGACGACCCCGTTCGAGCTTAATCGGGAAGATAGCACGATTGACGTACCCACTGGCCCTGGTTTAGGGATTGAGGTGGATGAAGCATATATTGAGACAATTAGTTTACAGCAGGAGCGATTTAATGTTTGAGAATGAGACGATTTCGTTTATTGGGAGTGGGATGATGGCGGAGGCGATGATACGGGGGCTTATTGGGGAGAAGGTGGTTGAGCCGGAGCAGATTATTGCGGCGGGGCCGAGGGCGGAGCGGGCGGAGCAGTTGCGGGCGAAGCATGGGATTCGGGTGACGACGGATAATCGGATGGCGACGAAAGAGGGGCAGGTGGTGGTGTTGGCGGTGAAACCGCAGATTTTGAGCAAGATTGCGGTCGAGTTGCGGGGGCAGTTTCATGAGAATGAGCTATTGGTCTCTATTTTAGCGGGGGTGCCGATACGGCAGTTATCGAGCCGAGTGAATCATGCGGCGGTGGTGCGGGCGATGCCGAATACGCCGGCGCAGATTGGGGAGGGGATTACGGTGTGGACGAGCACGCCGGAGGTAACGGAGCGGCACAAGAAGCAGGCGCAAGCGATTTTAGCGTCGTTGGGGCAGGAGGTGTGGTTAGATGATGAGCGGTATTTGGATATGGCGACAGCGTTGAGTGGGTCGGGGCCGGCGTATGTGTTTATGGTGATGGAAGCGATGATTGACGCGGGGGTGCATATGGGCTTTTCGCGACGGGTGGCGGAGCAGTTGGTCTTTCAGACGATGCGGGGGTCGGTGGCGTATGCGGCGCAATCGGGGAAGCATGTGGCCGAGTTACGTAATCAGGTGACATCGCCAGGGGGGACAACGGCGTCGGCGTTGTATCATATGGAAAAGGGTGGGTTGCGGACGGTGATGTCGCGCGGGATTTGGGCGGCGTATGAGCGGTCGATTGCGTTGGGCCGTGGCGAGAGTAGTGGGGATGTAAGTTAGTGATGGTGATTATGCAGGTGGGGGAGCGGTGGTGGCAGTGGCGCGATTTGGTGACCATTAAACAGACATCGGAACCGGATGAGGTGGTGGGTTTGTTGGCCGAGGTAGAGCGAGCGGTGATGGTGGAGGGGTTGGAGGCGGCTGGCTTTATCAGTTATGAGGCGGCGCGGGGGTGGGGGTGGCCGACGCATGAGGGGGGTGAGATGCCGTTGATGTGGTTTGGGTTGTATCGGCGACGGGAAGCGATAGAGCGGCCGGTGCGGTTGGGGGGTGATAGGGTGGTGGTGGGAGAGTGGGAGAGTGGTGTGGGGCGTGAGGCATACGAAGGGGCGATTAGAGAGATTAAGGAGCGGATTGCGGCGGGGGAGACGTATCAGGTGAATTATACATTGCCGTTTCGGAGTGAGGCGCAGGGGGAGCCGTGGGTGTGGTTTCAGCAGGTGTGGTGGGGCAGTCGGCCAGCGTATAGCGCGTATATCGAGACGGATGAGTGGGCGATCTGTTCGTGGTCACCGGAGTTATTTTTTCGGGTGGAGGGGGAGCGGGTGGTGACGAAGCCGATGAAGGGGACGGTGGGGCGGGGGGTGACGGTGGCCGAGGACGAGAAGCAGAGAGCATGGTTGGTGTCATCGGAGAAAAATCGGGCGGAGAATGTGATGATAGTGGATATGTTGCGCAACGATTTGGGGCAGGTGGCGCGGACGGGGAGCGTGCGGGTGACGGAGTTATTTACGACGGAGCGGTATCCGACATTGTGGCAGATGACGTCGACGGTGGAGGCAGAGACGGGAGTGACGTTGGCGGCGTTGTTGGCGGCGTTGTTTCCGTGTGCGTCAATTACGGGGGCGCCGAAGCGGCGGACGATGGCGATTATTAAAGGATTGGAACGGGAGGCGCGGGGGGTGTATACGGGAGGGATCGGTTTTATGAGTGGTGGGGGTGGGGAACGGGAGGCTCATTTTAATGTGGCGATACGGACGGGGGTGTGGCGGAAAGTGGGAGTGGGACGGGGGGTAGTGCGGTATGATGTGGGTGGGGGGATTGTGTGGGATTCGGAGGCGGCGGGGGAGTATGAGGAGGCGAAGTTGAAAGGGGCGATTGTGGGGCGGGCGGCGGCGCCGTTTGTGTTGTTGGAGGCGGTTTTGTGGGTTCCGGGGTATGGGTTTGTGTTATTGGCCGAGCATCGGGCACGGTTATTGGGGAGTGCGGAATATTTTGGGTATGCGGTGGATTGGGGGGTGGTGATGGCGGGGATGGAGGGGGCGGTGCGGGGGAAGGTGTGGGCGCAGAAGGTGCGGGTGACGGTGGGGGTGACGGGGGAGGTGGGGGTGGTGGCCGAGGGGGTGGGGATGGGTGGGCCGATGCGGGCCGCGGTGGCACGGGAGCCGATAGCGCGGGAGAATCGGTTTTTATATCACAAGACGAGTCGGCGGGAGATGTACACGGCGGCGCGGGCGGGGCGGCCAGGGTATGATGAGGTAATTTTGTGGAATGAGTTGGGGGAGGTGACGGAGGGGACGACGGCGAATGTGGTGGTGCGGCGCGGGGGGCGGTGGGTGACGCCGCCGGTGGAATGTGGTTTATTGGCGGGGACGTTGCGGGGGTGGTTGTTGGCGCGGGGGATGATTGAGGAAGGGGTGGTGAGGGTGGATGAGTTGGGGGATTGTGAGGGGGTTTATTTGGTGAATAGTGTGCGGGGGTGGCGGGAGGCCGAGGGGATAGTTGGCGCGTGATGCTACGTCATGGCGGGGTGGGGATGGTGAGGCGAACGATTTTTAGAACCTTAATTAAGTGATTGGGGCTTATCGTTTACTCTGAACGACAAAATTGTCTAAAAACCAGACAATTTTGTCATCAAATCAGGATAGACAGCAAGAACGATATTGCCTATCATACAGGAATAGGCGCATTATGCTTATGCTAATTTGGCAAACTTACCCATCTGCCATAAAAAAAGGATGACAAAAAATGACCCCAATAAAAAATGTTCCCCGCATTGTTTTTTTTCTATTTTCCCTCCTGATATTATTTTTTATGTTTGCACCCATCTCTGGGGCGAACTCGGCCCAAGATGATATCGAAACTGTTTGGCGTCGAACAGGACAAGCGGCTACATTCCGCTTCACGACTGATGCCCTGCAAACGACCCATCTTGTGCCCCATCCGGCCAACGTTGGCCGCCGCCAACGGACCGACCAACTGACCCTGGCTAGCGAAGTTGATAGCGTCAATGAAACGATGACGATGTCATTGGAAACAACATTAGGGGGTACCCGTCGCACATTGGATGCCAAAGCGGAAGATGGCACTGTTTATCTCCAAAATACGGCCGGTGAGTGGGAAGAAAACCCAGAACTGTTGAATCTCGTGGCGCCGGGCGGCGATCCGATGGGGTATCTTAACGCGATGGAAAATGTGCAACAACTGCCCAGCGGTCAAAACCCAACCGATGGGACGGCGACTTTTTTGAGTGGTGAGCAACCAGAAGCACTCATCCAAAATATAACACGTTATGCGTTTACGCTTGATGGGCCACAATTAGCGGCCTATGTTCAAGAGCAATCGGCAGAATATTTGCGTAATCATAAGGGGATGCCCAATGTCCTAGAAACGGAATCGCCGGAGCTTTATAAGCGTGCGGTGGGCCGAGGTGAGTTATGGGTCGATACGACCACCGGTTTGCCTCTCCAGCAACGTATCCAAATCGAATTCCCACCTGAAAAAGGTGCCCTCGAATATCAATCGGTGGCTATGCTTACTCGGTTTGAGAATTGGGAGTTACGGGCTGCGGCCCAATTGGCCAACAAACTCGGCCACACCATTGAACCAATCGTCATTGGTCTGATGCCCTCCCCACCAAATCTCGAACGACTTGCCCTTAACCTCGCGATTATCAGTCTCGTTATCGTTATCTCTTATTCCCTAGCGCGTAGCGGACAAAACCCGCGCGTTTACCGTTTGGTAGCTATTACCATTGTTTTGGCTACCTTGGTAACCCCCTTTGGTAATATTCTCACCAACAGCCGCGTCAGCGCCTTCTTCGATCGTATTGGGGTTGAACAAGCGGAAAAAGAAGCAACAAATGCTGAGATTGAAGCGTATCAAACCGAAATCAATAACGCGGTGAGTAATGATTTCCAACCAAACATCTCCCCACTGGAACAAACAGATAGCAATCAAGATTTTGAAGCGTTTGGCCGTGAAGTCACGCCGGCAACGGCTAGCACCGGGGCGACCACCGGCACAGATACGGATCTTGACTTCCTCAATGATGAAGTCGAAATTTACAAATTAGGCACTTTCTACGACGCCTTCGATACGGATGGTGACTTTATCAGTGATGGTTCCGAAGTGTATGGCTTCGTTATTAGCGGCACCACGTGGTATCTCGATCCATGGGCTTATGATTCAAACGGCGATAGTTTGAGCGACTTGGCCGAGTGCCCACAGCGGGTTGATACGGCGGATGATGGCACCGCGGGCTACGACGATGAAGGTGCCCAGATTGATGGCCGCAACAATGTGTGTCAAGATACCGACGGTGATGGTGTCCCCGATGTTTGGGATTTTGATAATGATGGTGATGGCGTCCCTGATGCGGTTGATAGCTCTCCTTATGATGCGGATGAGCTGTCGGCAACTGCCCGTGATAGTTTCAACCTAACTGTCACTGATTACGACACGGATGAGTTGCTCCTGCTCGATTTGCGTATCCGTCCGGAAAACCCAGACCATTTGTGGTTAGCGGGTAATGTTTATGATTGGCCAGCTAATGATGACAATGGCCAAGTAACCCGCGTTTTGACCAACACATTTGCTGATTACAGCTACAACATGACCAACGCTAGTAATGGTGACTTGATGGTTATCCCCCAAATTGAAATCACTATTCCGTATGATGCGAGCAATCCAAGTGGTGGGTTGCCGATTAGTAGCACGGTTACGATTACGGCAAGCACTCCGACTAGTGACTGGTTAGATACATCTATTCTGGATGAGTTCGATATCACCGTTTCCAAAGATACTGAGACGGGGGATTTGTATGTGTATACCTCTGTTTATGATATTCAGGATGATGTTGGTGATAGTGTGGTGGCGTGGCAGGCGCTGATGCCGTATCGGCCGAGTGTGGCCAATTGGGGGAATGATCATCAATACCGCCTTGTGTGGATGGTGCTGGCTCTCACCGATGATTGTGATACATCTGGCATGGCTGATGGTGATATTTATAGCGAGTATTGTGATCCCACCAACACGAACAACTGGACAACATCAGAAACAATCGTTCAAACCTATTATGAAAACTTTTATGTTACTGGCATGTCGATTGATGAAGAGGCGGGTTTGACGGGTGCGTATGTGGCCCAATTTAATGAAACCTCCCAATCATATCCTGAAGAGTTGTGGCATTTGACTGACTCTGTCTTTGACATCATGTCGGCGGGGCTGTTGGTTACCGATACAGAACGTTTTTCTATTAATGATGTTGTCGAACGTTTTGATAATGATAGTACTGTTTATACCGATGGCGCTCCGGAAAAGTGGGGTATTGCCTCAACATCGCTCAATGTGATCTCTTACACGTATGACAATGTTACTATTGGTGTCGTGTCTCTAGCTGAAGAGTTAGAAAGTTTCTTGGATTTGACCTTCCCATCCGTAACAAGTAGCGATTACGTCACCGTTCTCCAACTGCGTGAATCAGCGACCCGTTCATCCCAACTATTTAACACCGAAACTAACTACGACATTCCTTCTAATACCGTGACCCTGTCCTTCTCCGATACCAACGAAAGCCTCTACACCGCTCTTGTATGGAGCACCTATCAAAAAACGGTCGATGGCTGGGAAAATGCTGACGAAGAGACCTATATGGATTGGCTGGAAACATCCTTGAGTACGGAATTTACAGATGACGAGCTTGCCAGTCAATTTGATGCCACGGTGAACAGTGATGTGGCCCGTTATGTGGCAATTGATTATGCCACTAAATTCTACTTATCAATGGAAACAGGCAATGTGTCACTGGTTGACTTTGGTGGTGTGGCGTCTAGTAGCGACATCATTGATGATGCTGATTATACACTCCAGACGAGTGACGAAGCGGCATTGCTTATTGCCAAAGAGTCAGTTGATTACTTCTTTAATTTTATTGAGAATACGTCAACAGTTATTCTTGATGGGGTTGAAATAGCGATTGCCGCCTACTACACAATCGATACGGTTTATGATTTGCTCAATAGTCATGCCCTGAAATTGGCAAGTGTTGACACGGATGTATCATTAACCATTTCCGCTGATGAGTTTGTCGATGAAGTGGTGGCGGTGAATCTGGCTACGGCTCAAATGATAAAGTATGTACATGTCAACTGGGGACATACAGGTAAATTTAGTCTTGTCGGGGCTGGTCTGATGGCCGGCTTTGTCCTATTTGCCATAATCATTTCAATTGGATTGAGCTTAAGTGGCGACCACGACGCCGGCATAGCCACTATACTGTTGGTAACAGCACTTTTATCAACGGTAGCGTTGATACGGGTATCATTCCAAATGTTCCGCTTATCTAACGCATTACTGAAATTTCGTCAGCTAACCGCACTTATTATAGCAGCGGATGGGGGAGAAGGGGTTAGTTCATTGGCTGTGTGGACAACGTTAAATAAACTTTATTCCGCCTTATCGAATGTCACTAAAGCATTGGCTGTCAATGTCTTGATAGATTCTATTATTTCTATTGTCGTTGCCCTCGTCGTCTTTTTAGTCATCGCGATGGCCAATAAGTGGACCGAAAAAGATATTGAATACCAAATCTTCTGGGCTTACACCCTCGCCTCCATCACTGTCGCGGCCATCATATTTGTCTTTTTCGCCATCCTCTTAGTCATCGCCGCCCTTGCCGCCACCGGCGTTGGCCTTATTGTTGTAATTGTCTTCATTGTCATCTTTGCCATTATTGCCATTGTCGACCTCATTATGTATGCTGTCTGTTACTTTAGTGGTGCTGATAATGTGGAAGAGGGTGAAGATTTACCTTTTATTTGCAAAGGGATTATAGGCTCGTTAGTTTATGAAATAGCGGATGCTATTTACGAATACCATAATCCGATTGACTTTGATAATGAAGACCGGCTCCAAATCGATATCGCGGGTATTGATTTAGTTGATGAAGCTGATGGGTTCCGCGTTGGGAATCAACTCAATACCACGATGACGGTTGAATCACGCCTTTATCCTAATCAGCCCAAATTTGACTTTTATTGGCGTTCTGATATTGGGGGCAGTAAAGTAAAACCAGAACATTTAGATTTGGCGAGCTTCCTTTACACGCTTAACAGTAGCATTTCTGTGTTTGATATCCCTAACAGTACCAGTTGGAACGAGAATAGTGCCGATAAATATTTGTACCACACCTATACACTTACGGAACAAATCAATCTTGACACGGCCGGTATCAACACCGCCTTCGATTACCAACTCGGCGAAGCGTTCTCCATCCCCCTCATGAACTGCTGGTGGGTCTTCTCCGAATGGGTCTGTAACCTCGCGTCCGAAACAGAAAGCGCTACTATCCATGATCTCGATGAAGTGTTTGCCCTTGATGTCTTCCCCGCTACCTTCGGTGAATTTGTTGAACTCGCTTTTGAGGTAGATGATGGTTGGCGCATGGCTTGGGATGAACAGTTCCCTGTTCTGATGGATGCTGATGGTGACGGCCTCATCAGTAGCTACTACAACGGAGCGGATCCGGATGATAGCACCCCCGACACGGATGGTGATGGCCTCAGCGATTACTACGAAGAAACCAACAACGCTAACGGCTTCAACTCAACCCTTGCTGATAGTGACGGTGATGGTCTTAGTGATTATTGGGAACTGTTCTATGGCACGGACGTGAATGACAGTGACACCGATAACGATGGTCTTCTTGATGGTGAAGAGGTGTTCCACCCAGACCGTCATCCAGGTGACAAAACGGCGACCGAAACGTTCAGTGGTGGTTGGGATATCGTCTACGATTATGCAGATGATAAAACCCCTTACATTTGGCACGTCTCATCTAACTTAGAGTATAAAGATGTTGATGGTGACGATAATTACGACTATTATGAATATATTTATCGCTACAACCCCAATGTCCTCAACGATCTTGAAATTTTCACCATCCAAGAAAGCACCTTTACCTATCCGGGCACGGCCGGCTACGCCAAGCCAGGCAATACGATCCCGTATGAAATGGTCCTCTTTGGTGAACTCGATAGTTTGCTCGTCAGTTACGGCCTCCTCGAAGCGGAGCTTCCTCGTGATGTGGTGCAAGAACAACAAGCGTTTACGCTGGTAGGCCAAGATACGCTGACCCTCACTGGCTCCCTTTATGTCGACCCGGCCGTTCTTTCAACCACCCAAGCGGTCAGCATGACCTTGCGTGCCGGTGCTTACACGGAACCGGTCACGCCTAACAGTGAGGCTAGTAATGTTTTTGTCTATCTTCCGTTTAGCAAACTGATTAATACGAACAACCCGTATGAATATTACGATTTCTTCCCGGATTTATCGGGTAACAATCGTAATTGGCGTTGTCAAGCGTGTCCCACAGTCAGTAATGGGGTGACTGAATTTAATGGGGCCAGTGTGATTTACACTGAGCCGTACATTGCTGGTTTGTCCCCTTATAGCCAAGTTGACGTGACTGAGGAAGCGGAATGGAGCTTGTCTATGTGGGTTAAGCCGGACAGTGCCACCAGTGGTGATTCTGGTTCTGATGAGCTGTTGTCTATAGAATATATTGCGCCATTTAGCTCGGTGTTAACGAACGTGTTGACGATTGAGTTGACCAATTTGACCCGAATGATCTGGTCGGAGACGAAAATCAATAACAGTTGTGCGCCGACAACTGTTGTGGGTGGGCAGGTGACGTATAATCAATGGAATCATATTGTTTATACGTATGATGGTCAATATTTAACTATGTATGTGAATGGTGAAGCGGGTATGCCTGTCGCCGCCAACAAGATTTGTGATAGTTATCATGTTCAGCTTAACACGATTGGTCAGAATTTGGTGGGGGAGATGCGTGATTATGTGGGGTATACGTCGGCGTTGACGGCCGAGGCGATTCGGCGTGAAGCGTACCGCGGTTTCCGCCGCTTCGATCTGAACTTAGATGAACCACCGGCCAGTCAATCGTTCGCTGACAGCCGTGGCTTTGCCTTGACGGCCACCTGTAACAGCAATCAAAATCAATGTCCGTTAACCGGTATTGCGGGTGTGTCTCAACAAGCGGTGTTATTTGATGGGAATGATAAACTGCGCATTAGTGCTGATAGTGACGCCTTTGGGCTGGCTATTAATGATGCTGGGGTTGAAGATTTCCGTCATGTTGAGTCGAGTTTTACGGTGATGGGGTGGGTAGCGGCCGAGTCGTGGGACAGTGGGGATGTGGCTGATTCACTCTTCTCCTTCGCTGGCTCTGATGTGGGCACCGCCTACCCGATCAATAACAACACCAGCGATTACTATGTGTACACTTACACCACCAATATGCGCTTTGGTTTTAGTAATGGTGTCCCATCTGTCGCTATCGATAATAGCATTGTCATCAGTGATGACAGTAACACATCAACAACCCCAACTGACGAATCATTTAGCTATTACCAACCCACGCCAATCCAGTTAGCAACGGATTCCCTCCATCATGTCGCTTTTGTTTATGATGCTAATGCGACCGAAATCAGCATCTATGTGGATGGTGTTTTGGAAAATCAAGGGACATTGCTTAACAGCACCCATGTGGCTATCCCTGATAATATGACCCTCAATATTGGTGATGGTTATCATGGTATGCTTGATCATTTTGTACTCAGTACGCGTGTTCATACGGTTGATGAAATCCAAGCGATTATGAAGGAGTTACCGGCCGTCAATCTACATCTTGATGAAGATATCGATACGACGACCTTCGTTAATAGTGGGATTGAAACGTTGACCTTCAGTTGTAGTGGTGCTGATTGCCCCTCGGCCGGCGTCGACGGCCAAATGCGCGAAGCGGCCCGCTTCAGCCAAGATGGTGCCCTTGACGATAAAATCAGTGCCACCTCCCCCACTATCGCCAATGATGATTACACCGTGGGCTTCTGGTTCTACTCTGAAGATACGCTGGCCGAGGCGCAAACCCTGTTCGCTGATGATGGGAATGGTTACCAACCAGTCATCCGTCTCGAAAGTGACCGCACCCTCAGCTTCCTTTACTTACGTAGTCGTAATGATGGGAATTGCACCCGCACCTATCGTCAATACCAAACAACGGGAACCTTCGATGAAGAGCAGTGGCAACATGTTGTCTTCGTCTTTAATGTGGCGACAGAGCAAGTGACCGCCTTTATCAACGGTGTGGAAACAGCCCTGACATTAGTCGGTGATAGTACCGAAGCGTGCCCAACGGTCCAAGACCATATTATCATCGGGGAATCCTTTATTGGCCAAATTGATGAGATCGTTTACTACCAAAGTGAGTTGCTCGACTTTGAAGCGGAATCGATCTTCGATTACCAATCCGCTTGGTACGATATTCGCGTCCAACCATCGCTCCAAATTGATGCGGACAAACCGGTTGTGGTGTTGGATACTGGTACCCGGTTCCATCCAGGCACGTATCAAGACACAATGCTACCCATCTACGTCGCCGACGTTGGTGCCGGCGTTGAAGAAATTGTTATCAAAACGTTCCGCAATGGGCAAAGTTTGCCGGATGAAACGACCACGTTGACACGGACAACCGACACTGACTACTGGATTTTCACCATCCCCAGTCGCTACAACGGTGGCAGTGCCGATCTCGTCTTCCAATATTATGCTGTGGATGGCGTGGGTAATAAATCGGACATTGATTATGCCTTTATCTGGGGTGACAATCAGTTGCCTAGCGTCAGTATAGACAGTGTTGTGACTGTTAGTGACGCGGTCACCATGACGGGTAACATCGACGATGGTAACAGCAGTGATGACAGTGGTGTTGTTACTGATACCTTCAAATTGCGACTCACTCATCAAAATGGGGTCGAACAAACAGCGGTCTATGCCACGGTGCCGGCGGCTAATGGTGATTGGGCGCAAACGTTTGCTTTCAATAATATATTTCCTTACGGAACATTTAATGTGGAAGCGTATGTGGAGGACGTGGCTGGTAATGTGATGAACTTTGAGGTGATCGATACGGTTAACCTCGATGTGTTAGCGCCGTTTGCTGATATCGCCGCCCCGACCAGTGAGATTAGTGCCAGTACATCGGTGTTAGTGGGGGCGTTCCATCAGTTAGGTTATCCAGTTGATGCACCTTCTTTGTCCCTTCACTTTGATGAACCAGAGCCATTGTATGATAGCTCCGGCACGGCGAACGCCGTAACCTGTACGACATGCCCGACGACCACCGCCTTTGGTCAATATGACACGGCGGCGACCTTCGCGGGTAGTGAAGATTTAGCCGTTGCGTTCACCAATAAGAGTGAAGAGTTGACCCTTATGGGTTGGTTCCGACCCACTTGGGGGGCGATTGGGTACGATCCGGTCTTGTTTAGCCATGAAATTACGGGCACAGATCGCTTAACGGTTTCGGTGGCGGCCGATTTGAACTATCTATATGTTGATGATGGTAGTACGACCACGACCATCACGCACACGTTGACGGCCAATAGTTGGCAACATATCGCTTTCCTGATTGATGACAAAGGGTATATTGCCCTCTACGTCGATGGGGAACAGGTTGCTTGGGAACAACAGATTATAAGTGGTGTGGTCAATGGCTCGGTGTGGGTTGGCTCGGCCTTTGGCAGTAGCGGCTTTATCGGTAACATTGATGATGTCACCGTTTACGACCGGGCCCTCTTGGATACGGATATTTACGATATCGTCCATCCTGTTGATGATACGATCAGCCTTGACCAACTATACATCCGCTTCCGTCATATTGGTGAAACGATTACGCCGACATGGGAAACGGTGACGGTGACGGCGGGGTCGAACCTGTACGCGACGTGGCAACATCTGGTGCCAGATAATCATGAAGGGCCTTATCGGATTGAGATGTTGGCCCAAGATAGTGCTGGTTATGAGCGGACCAGTGTGGCGTGGAGTGGTAACCTTGATAATATGACCCCGCGGGTGTCGCTAGAATTGGTATCGGAGAGTACGGTTGTCTGTACTGTGGCTGATTACAATTTAGATATAGCCAGCGTGGATTGCCCCATCGATCCGGTCATCTCGACGACGGTGACGGCGGACAGTTTGAGCTGGTACAGTGATACGTTTGGGACGGGTATTGGTCCTGTGATTAGTTGGACCATTACAGGGACATGGGCGACCGGTGTGCCGACGGATACGTCGGCGATTGCTTGTGACACCTTAGGTCAATGCCAAAACTCGGATGTGACGATTGCTTACAATCGGGCGCCGGTGGCGACGGATGATGCGTATACGTTGAATGATAGTACCGTTTTAGTGGTGGATTCGGTGGCGCTTGGTTTATTGGATAACGATCTTGATTTAGATGCTGATTCGTTGGCGGTGACGGCTATGGGGACGCCTCTGTATGGTTCGGTTGAGTTTAATAGTGACGGTACCTTTACCTATACCTCTAACGATGGTGACGCGCACACGGATGTTTTCACTTACACGATCAGTGATGGGGATAAAAGTGACACCGGCAACATTATGATCAATATGAACAGTTGTCGTGCGCTCAAGTTGATGGTGGCTACGGAAACAGAATTCAACAACGCGCTTGATTGTTACGATACGGAGACGACGGGTAGTTATTACATCACCCTCACGGCTGATATCAACCTCACGACGCGCATAAATGGTATCTCGTATGGTAAGATCGACCTGACAATTGATGGTGATGGTCACACCGTCAGTTATAATGGTCAAGAACGGCTCTTCTCAATTGTGTACACGCCTCATGTGGTGACATTTACCAATATTACGCTTGCTGATGGGTATTATCCGTACACCTCAACTGGTGGGCCAGCCATCTACGTCAAGGAGGGTAACGTCGTTATCCTTGATAGTACCCTGGAAAACAATGTTTCTGAGGGGTATGGTGGGGCGATCCATGCGGATGATACCATCTTACATATCGAAAACAGTTTGTTCTATAGCAATACATCACGCTACGGTGGTGGTGCTTTATACTTGTTGAGTGACAATACCGTTTTCATCACCAACACGACCTTCTACAACAATTCAGCGGGTACAGGCGGGGCGGAACCAGCGGTTATTTTTGCCAATAACCGTACGCATGTCAATATGTACCATGTGACGATGGATACAGATAATAGTTCGGCTACCTATGGGGTGTTTGTGGATAGCAATAGTTATATGACGATGACCAATAGTGTTATTGCCGGCTTCCCCACCAACTGTGCCACTAATGGTACCAATGGTATGCTGACATCGGGTGGGTATAATCTGACGGATGATAGCAGTTGTGCGGCTATCGGTAGTGATATCGTCAATACGGATCCGTTATTAGGGGCATTGCAGGATAATGGTGGTCCAACATGGACACAGTTGCCTCTTTATAGTGAGAGTCCATTAATCGATGGTGCGGGCAGTTGTGCGGTGGCTCGTGACCAGCGTGGTGAGTTACGGGATGATGGTGCGTGTGATATAGGTGCGGTTGAAATTCAGCCATTTGTGCTTAGCATCAGTTACAATAGTACCTTGGATACGATACTTGATTGGAACAATGATTTCAGCAAATGTGACTTCAGAGTTCGTCGTAGTAGTAGCCCATATCAGAGTTATACGCAGATAGCGGATGATATTACTGACTTAAGTTATATCGATTTGAGTGGGACGATGGGTGATACGGCGACGAATAGTTTCTATCGTGTCGTTGGGTATGATGATTGTGCTATCGATACCGCTGGTATTAATCAGACGAATCGGGTTGGTGAGTTTGATTTTGCGATTGTGGCGGGGAATTAAGAGGGGGGGGAGTGAGGTTTTTAAATGGGACACAGATTGGACTGGTTTGATGGATTGGACTGATTTTTTGGTGTTGGTGAGGAGAGGGGGTGTTGGTGAAGGGGAGGTTTGGTGGGATATGACGCGGATTTTGGGGATGGGGGGGATTGGAGGTAGTCCGATTTGTCAAATCGGACTACCTTGGGGTGTTAGGCGGAGATGCCGAGGGCTTCGAGCCATTGGGGGTTTTGGGTGAAGGCGATACGGAGGACGGTGGTGTAGGTTTGCATCCAGTCGTCGAGTTGGCCGAGGGTGGTGTCACGGGTTTGGGTGGCGAGGTGGGCTTCGGCGCGTTCTTGATCTTGTAGTTGGCGGGTGTGGATGGCGTTTTGGACAAGGGTGTATTCAGCTTTTAGTTTGGTTTCATCGTAGTTGAAGCGGCTCATGGTGGCGAGGTAAGCGGGGTTGGCAAGGAGGTTTTGGTAAAATGTTTGCACTTGGTGGGTCCAGCCGGCGAATGAGGGTTCGCGTTTGCCGGTTAGGAGGAGGGTGTTGCTGGCTTCGGTGTTATCTTTGAAGGCGAGGCGGGCGAGTTTGAGGGTATTGGTGTAGGTGGCTTTGGCTTGTTGCCAGCTGGTTTGGGCTTTTTCGGTGGCGGCGTATTTTTCACCATATTCACGGATTTGGTCGCGGGTTTGTTGGGCGGCGGTGAGGTAGAGATTGTGGGCGGCGCGTAATTTGTTTTCATCGTAGCCATAAGTGGTGACAGTATCGAGGATGGTGGGGATATTCAAACTGTTCTCGATAATGGTTTGAGCGCTGGCTAAACGTTGTTCAATCGATGAATTCAAGCGATACATTTTTTTGTCCTTTTTAAACGTGCATTAAACTAAAGTTTATCGGCATTTGATCTTGAAAATCAGCCGTTTAATGCTTGGAAGTTGTTAAATTAGAATTGTGAACTTTTTAGGTTAAACAACTTCACGTGCCAATAAATAAATAGATTCTTATGGTCAACAATACCATTATTAATTAAGATGATAGGTTGGTGGTTGTTGAATAAGATTGTTATGTATTGGTATACGGGGGATGGTTGGGAAAAGTTGCAAGATTGGTGGAAATTGGTGGGAATTGGTGATTTTTGAGTGGTCATGGAAGGTTTTTTTGTGGTCATGGGTGATTTTTTTGTGGTCATGGGTGATTTTTTTGTGGTCATGGGAAGTTTTTTTATGGTCATGGGTAATTTTTTTGTGGTCATGGGAAGTTTTTTTATGGTCATGGGTGGTTTTTTTATGGTCATGGGAGGTTTTTTTGTGGTCATGGGTGATTTTTCTGTGGTTGTGGATAGTTTTTTTGCGGTCGTGGGTGATTTTTAAGTGGTTGTGGAAGGTTTTGATATAGTTTGGGGTGGTGTTTAAGGAGATTGGGGGAATGTTATAGAGGGTATTGGAGAAGTTTTCTGTTTTGTTTACAATAGGGGTATGGAGTGTTTTTATGGTTTATGAAAGTTTAGCGGTTTATCAGGATAGTTGGCGTAAGTTGCGGCAGGATCGGAGTAATCGTTGGCCGAGGGTGGTGAT
>DATHYN010000222.1:0-1068 GCA_035459145.1 Anaerolineae bacterium
TATTGAGTTGAAGAACAGTTAATTAGTTTATAACCGCCGTATGCTTATCTTAACAGATGCACGCATGTATAATAGCGGCGGATATGATGGGGGTGGGAGCTAATTCAATCTAAAGGAGGTGATGTCTAGCGAGTAACTCAAACCACATAAGCATTATTTGAAACCTCAAATTTCAGTGATGTTTGGTTACAACCCAAGATCGAGTATACAATGCAAAAAAAGCCACATGTAACCCATGTGGCTTTTAGTTTTGATTGACCTTCTTTAACCTTATTGCCGCCTGTCTTAGCACCCCATCAGCGTCATGCAAGTAGTTGCTAATCGTGCCAACCGTCACGGCGTGAAACACCTCGTCAGCACTCACCTCGCAATCCTCGCGGTAAAGCACATAACGCACCACGAACCAAACAAGCACCCCCACCGCCGAACTGATAAACTTAATTAGAATAGTGTTAGCTCTCTTGTCGTCCCCCGTCGCCGCATCCACAAACACAAAGCGGATATAGTCTACCAAGTACTTGTTGATAGCGGCGCTGACGAGGGTGGTGAACAGCACTACTGACTAGCCTCCCACCAGTCCCCTACCATGTGCCCCACCCACACACCCAAGCCAATCAACGTCCATATTGCGCTGTTGTGGCGGAATCGTGCGGCCGCCGCCGGCAAGCCACCAGCCCGCCATGCGACAAAGCAGTCGGTGATATTGAACAACTGCGCGCCGAATGCGTAACGCGCTAGTAACGCAATCTGTCGCGGCGTGTTTTGCCATGATTCCACCACGTAGTGAAAGCCATGGCCAAAGAATCCAACAAAAAATCCTATTATCATAATCGCCCTCTCCGGTTGCGGTTTATCTCCGCTAACTCGTCAATCTTTTTTTCAATCGCTACAATCCTGTCTGTCACGTTTATTGTATCCGCTCTTATGATTGGTGCCAAGTCCTGCACCCCTTTGCTAATCCCCCGCTCCACTGACGAGCTAACCATTCCTTGCATCCTATCCATGCAGTCCTCCATGGATTGCGCCAACTTTTGGCCGATGGCTTCGCCGGTTATTTGCGCCCCAACC
>DATHYN010000223.1:0-3762 GCA_035459145.1 Anaerolineae bacterium
GGAGATGGGGGGGAGGGCGTGGGTTTGGGTGTTGGCGCCGTCGTTGGTGGTGAGGGGGCCGAGGGCGGGGTCTTGGCCGGTGATACTGTTGTTGAGGCCGTTGGTGATGTTGCAGGCATCGGTGCCGGTATCTTCGATGAGGTTGTGGTGTTGGGTTATGAGGGCACCACGACAATCATAACTGGTGCTATCAGCGATGATACTGTTATTCATATTGACCACAGCGCTATTGTTCTGAATCCCTGAGCTATTGTTAGCTAAGGTAGTGAGGGTGAGATTGATTGTCCCGGAGGCGATGTAAATGGCACCACCGGTACCATCCGTTGTATTGCCAGAGAGGGTACTATTGGTGATATTGGTGATGCCATACAAGTTACGGATACCGCCCCCATTATTGGTTGCATCATTATTTGATAGGGTGCTATCAGTGATGTTGGTTGTGCCCGTATCGGTAAAAATGCCACCACCTTGCTCGCTGGCGTTATTACCTGATATGGTGGCGCGGGTAAGGGTCGTGTTGCCATTATCGTTGGTGTAAATACCAGCCCCTTGCATGTCAGCGAGATTGTTGGTGAATGAGCTACTGTCGCTGTTGATGGTGGCATCGTTGTAAAGGGCGCCGCCATAATCGGCGCGATTGTTTTGGAACGTGGCGTTATTTAGGGTGAGGGCGGTGGCGTTACTGCTATGATAAAGGCCGCCGCCGTTGCCGGTGGCGGCGATATTGGTGTCAAAGGTGAGACAGCCGTCGCAGGTGGTGGTGGTGTTATCGTTGTAGAGGCCGGCGCCATTGCCTGAAGCGTGGTTGTTGTTAATGGTTGTGGTGGCGATGATGTCGATGGTGCTGTTGTTGTATAGACCGCCACCATGGCCAGCGTTTAAGGCTTGATTATCGTGAATGGTGGCGCCCGCAAGGGTGAGGGTACCTGAATCAAGGTAGACGCCGCCACCGTCATGGGCGGTATTGCTGTCGATATCGAAGTCATCGTCAAGGATTAGATTGTTGTTGGTGTAGAGGCCGCCGCCGAGGCCAGTGGTGGCGTTAGCGGTGTTGTTTTCGATACGGATGCAATTGGTACTACAATAGCTATTGATGGTGGCGGTGTTGTAGAGGCCGCCGCCATTGTTGGTGGCGTCATTGTAATGGATGGTGTGGGTGCCGACGTAGAAATTAAGGGTGCCAAAATTGACAATGCCGGCCCCATCCCCGTTGAGGGCGTCGTTGTTATAAACTTGGGTGATGTCGCTGAAGTTGATTATACCGAGGTTGAGGTAGAGGCCACCGCCGGTATTGGCGTCATTGTCGTTAATATCGGCGCCATCGTTGATGTTGGTAATACCGGTGCGGTGGTAGAGGCCGCCGCCGGCGGCGGTGGCGGTGTTGAAGTGGAGGGTACCGCCGTCGAGGTAGAGGGTACCGCTGTCGTGGTAGATGCCGCCACCGTTGGTGGCGGTGTTGTTGTAGATGGTGGCGTTGTTGCCGAGGGCGGTGATGTTGGTGTTGTAGACGCCGCCGCCGTTATTGGTGGCGTCATTGTGTTGGATACTTTCGTTAGCATAAAGAAGGAGGGTGCCATTGTTGTAAACGCCGCCCCCGTTATAGGCGGTGTTGTAGGCTAATGTTTCCTCTAAGTAGATGGTGCCATTACTATTATAGATACCGCCGCCATTGTTGTAGGCGTCATTGTAAGAGACCTGATTACAGCAAGAAGTGCTAGCTGATAGGCTGATATTGCCATCACCGTTATAGATAGCGCCACCGTTGTTGCGGGCTAAGTTGTTGGTTATATGGGCGTAACGGTTGTTATAGGTGGTTAGCGTACCGGCGGTTTTATAGATAGCGCCACCGTCATTAGCCCGATTGTAACGTAAGTCGATATTGGATAGTCGTATATCGCCGGCCCCGATTTTATAAATGGCGCCACCGTTAGTGGCATTATAAGCGCTTGACAGGAGGGCATTGTGACGGATTATATCGAAATCTTTGAGGTAGAAGGTGCCGTTTTGGACAAGTGCAAATTGAAACAAGCCTAAACCGTTTAAGGTAGTGGGATAAAGAGCGGGGTCAGATACGGTGAAATCTGGTTTGTAGCCACCAAAGATGTTGAGAGATTTATCAATGATTTGGACCGCTTCGTAGACAGGCCATGTGGAGGCATCTTGTCGTGAAATGCAGTGACCAGAGATGCCGATATTGTCATTGGTATTGGCATTGGTGAGGGCGGTACGGATGTTATCGGCGTAAGGGGTAGCGGTTTGATAAGCGATGGCTTGGGTGAAGTTGTAAGCGGTACATGATTTGGTGCTGGTTGGTTCTAGGTGGTAGATGGTAGCGGGGACGGTGAGATTATCGGTAGAGAAAAAGTTGTTGCGGCCATAGTTGCCAGCGGCATTTTCGTAGCCGATGGAGATATTGCCGCCATCGGAATCGGCGCGTTGGTAGGAGAGTTGGAAATGGCCGCTGTGGCTATAGAGTTTTAATTGGAAGGAGACTTTGGCGGTTGTGCTGGCGTGATGGGGGACGTTGGTGAATTGGATGATGGTGAATTGGCTGTTGGATTGGTAGAAATGTTGGTAGTGGATGGTACCGCCGGCGGAGGGGTCTAGATCGGCCCAGAAGCCGGCGATTAGGTTGTTGGGGGTGGTGGCCGAGGGGAGGGCATGGGGGGTGTAGGAGTTGGGGGTGGTGGGGGCGGCACCGAAGGTGAAGATGCCGTTGGCGTTGACAAAGATAGAGGTGTAATTGGTGCCATAAAAGTTGAAGGTAAAGGGTAAGTTGAGTTCGTAGGAGCCATCATCAGTTAAGGAAATAGAGGTGCCGGTGGTGGAGATATCATCATATTCAGAGGCGGCCCAGGTGGCGCCGCCGCCGGCAAACCATTCGCAATAGCCGTAGGTACCGGTGCCGGAGGCGCAGCTCAGGTTAGTGCTGAGTTGGGAGGATGGAGTGGATATTGTTTGTGAGGGGAATTCTGTTTTGTTATCTGTTTGTGAGCTGGGGCCAAAACCGAAGCTGGCGTGGCGGGGGAGATTGGTGGGTTGGTGGATGATGTTGGGGGGGGTGGGGCCGTTGTAGACAGTCCCTGATTGGGGATTGGGGCGGAGGGGAGAGGTGGGGTGGGGGTCGGCTATGCTGGTCGGTTGACGGAGAGGGGAGGTGAGTTTGGTGGTGTCTGGTTGGTTGGGTTGAACGTTAGTGGGGGTGGGGGTGGCGGAGGTGGATAGGATGAATGTGAAACTAAGCAGACAGGTGAGAAGGATGGTGAGCGAACGATAGTGAGAGCGTATTGATATCATGGGTCTCCTTGGGAGCGTGATGAATGGTTAGGTTAAACTGCTTATATAATCTGAGTTCGATAAATGCTTAAACCACGGTAAGTTTTGGTTAGGGTGTTGTTAGAGTAGATATCTCAACTTCGGATGGTCTTGTTTTTGTGGGGAGATGTTGGTGATTGTGAAGCGATTCCTGCGCTCGATATGACCTTTGGAGGGCCCCTGTAAATTGTCGAACTTTGGTTAATAGTTTAGTTGATAGATATAGTATAGCAGGAAAGGGGGGGAAGGGTACTCTAACTTAAGTTTGATAGTAATTTAAACCTATCGTTTGGTTGGCGATGGTGGATTGGTGGGGGAGGTTGGGTGGGGTTGACGTCAAAGATATCAGTCTGTTAGCGGATGGCTTAGGTCAGAAGGGGGAGTGGGGGAGACATGGTGGGAGCGTAGGGGGAGCGTGTTGCGTGGGGGTGGGGGGTGGGTTAGAAT
>DATHYN010000224.1:0-19809 GCA_035459145.1 Anaerolineae bacterium
TATCGGCCAACTTCACCGGACATTTCGTCCGATTCAATAACGTATCATCCATCAAATAAATCCCCACATCCGCCACCGCCAACACCCCCGGCAATAACTGCTCCTCCACCCAGCCCAAATCATGCACGCTCTCCAGCAAACCCGCCACCTGCCACTCTTCCCGCAACTGCGCCGCCTCCTCAGCAAACAACCCTGTTCCGATGCTTAGAATCGCCAAATCGGGCACTTGCTCCCGCACCCTCTCCAAAATCCGCGTTAAACGGGACACATCAAACTCAAACAGACGACTGTATAGTAGTAAAATCGGCCGTTTCTCCCACCCTAATTCCGCCCGCAAACCGGATGCCTCCGCAACCGGCCACCGCAACCCCGACCCATTCGGTACATATGCTACCTTCTCCCTAGCCACACCCAACCCCCACACCAACGTCTCCAAATGCCGACTCGCCACCGTCACCCCACTACAATGTGTCAATCCCCACCGCTCCTGCCACGCAAAAAAATGTTTCTGACTCCACGAATAATCCGCCCGTTCATTCCACCCTCCCCACCCTTCCCAATCATCCGTATCCATCACCAACCCTTGCCGCCACCCCCTCTGCCACAACCACCAACTCACCAACCCACTATACGCTTTCGGCTTAAAACAATGCACAATATCCGGCTCCCACGCCCTCACCCCCCCCACCAACCGTCTCGTAATCCCCACAATTCCGCCACCCAACGTCACATAAGAGACCGATACCCCATCCTCCACCCACCGCCGCCCCCCCTCGGCCGGCGTCTGCCACGGCGGCATCACCACCAACACCTCATGCCCCCGCGCCACCAACCCCCGCGCCAACGGCAATGCCCGCGACCGCATCGTCTTATTCGGATGAAACCCAAACGGCCCAACCATCACCACGCGCATCATAACCTCCACAACCTAATCAAAAAAATCCCCAAAATCCCCGAAATCCGCGTTAAAAACCACCGAACCTTCTCCCTATACATAATCACAATAGCAAATGCCAAGCCTTAAACAACTAGTTTTCTAACGCATGACCAAAATATTGTATTTAATGCCTATTCGCCAAACAAAAACATTTATGATAAACTTTAATGTAGTACTATCGTACTTTATACCACAAATAACTTTAAATCGCTTATCCGCATATACTTCCTTCCACCATTTTCATGGTTTTGGCCCTCCCTCGGCCCATTACCACCCCCTGCGGATTCGATACCACAAGGAGTATTGTCCATGATCGATGTCAATCAACTTCGTAGTGGCATCACCTTTCTCGATGGTGATGACCTCTTAAAAGTTACCGATTACAGCCATAGCAAACCAGGACGGGGCAAAGCCACCATCCGCGTCACCGTGCGCAACGTCCGCACTGGTGCCAATTTCCAAAAAACCTTTACCTCCGGCGACCGTGTCGAAGATGTCCGCCTCGAAAAACACAGCTTTCAATATCTGTATGATGATGGCCAATTCTTCGTCTTTATGAATACTGGTGACTACTCCCAAAAACAAGTTCGTTACGAAACGTTTGGTGATGATAAATATTATCTCAAAGATAATCTCGACCTCGAACTCCTCCTCTACGGCCAAGAAGTCGTTGACTACAACCTCCCCCCCAATGTCGACCTCGAAGTCACCGAAGCCGAAAATGCCGTCGCTGGCGATACCGCCACCGGCGCCACCAAACAAGTCGTCCTCGAAACCGGCTTGCGTACCAAAACCCCTCTCTTCGTCAATACCGGTGATGTCATCCGTGTCTCTACCACCACTGGCGAATACGTCACCCGTGTCTAATCGACACCGATAAGGAGCATTTCTATGGGTCTTAAAGCTGATAACTGGATTCGAAAGTACGCCCTCGAACATGATATGATCACCCCTTTTGTCGATGGTCAAGTACGGGAAGGTGTCATCTCCTATGGCCTTTCCTCTTATGGCTATGACATCCGCGTCACTGATGAATTTAAGATTTTTACCAATGTTCACTCCGTCGTGGTTGATCCTAAACAGTTCAATCCCCACTCCTTTATCGATTTTAAAGGGGATGTTTGTATCATTCCCCCCAATTCTTTTGTCCTGGCTCGCACCGTCGAATATTTTCGTATTCCCCGTAATGTGCTAACCATGTGTATTGGTAAATCCACTTACGCTCGGTGCGGCCTCATTGTCAATGTCACCCCCTTTGAGCCCGAATGGGAAGGGTATGTTACTCTGGAAATCTCCAATACAACCCCCCTCCCCGCTCGCATTTATGCCCACGAAGGCATCGCTCAAGTTCTCTTTTTTGAAGGGGATGAAGCTTGTGACACCACCTATGCTGATCGCAAAGGAAAGTACCAAAAACAAGCTGGAATCGTTTTACCTCGAATTTAGACTTGCATTCAGCGCACAGTAGGCTAAAATTATAGGTAGCTGATGTTGTTGATTAAATAACGTGCAGTTTTACAAGCAGAATAACAAGGGCGCTTAGCTCAGTTGGTTAGAGCACTTCGTTTACACCGAAGGGGTCGGGGGTTCGAGTCCCTCAGCGCCCATCTTTTTTTTTGCTTGATCTCCCCCTTGTAGCTTGGTATAATCTGTTTGTGATAAAAAGCACAGATTAATTTTTTTGTTTGTAGGAGATTTTCTCTATGGCAACTGCAACTGCTGAGGCCTCGGCCCCTGGCATTACGCGACGTGAATTTTTGTACTACATTTGGGGCGCTTCCATGGCTCTTTACACGGCAGAATTGGCAGGGCTCATCGTTTGGTTTGCACTGCCCCGCTTCCGTGCTGGTGAGTTTGGTGGTAAATTCGACCTTGCTATTGAAGATTTACCCCCCATTAATGACCCGCCCGTTGATTTCGCCGCCGGTCGTTTCTGGCTCGTAAATTTAGATACCACGGTTGACAGCCCTGATGGTAACCCGCTTGAACAAGGTCAAGACCTTATGTATCTAGCTCCTGATGAAGACCAACCCATTAAAGGTGCGGCCGCTATCTATAAAGTTTGCACCCACTTAGGCTGTATCTACGCTTGGAATGGCGCTAACAAACGGTTTGAATGTCCCTGTCATGGGTCAAAATACCGTTTAGACGGGCGGCGTATCGAATCCCCCGCCCCCCGCAGTCTCGACCGCTTCCACATGGAAGCCTTAGATGCTGATGGCAATGTCTTGGCCTCTTCGACTGTTGGCCCTGATGGCGCTGTCACTCCCCTCGAGATACCTGCTGGTACAGTAACCATCAGTGTTGACACCGGTGCCAGAGAACAAGGGCCAACTAAACCCTTGCTTTGTGATTTCGCCGGCAATTGCCCCTAGGCTAATATTTTTTATGCTTGATTTGTTCTGGCTCCCAATCGTCCGTTCTCACTCTGTTGAGAGCCGCTTGGGAGCTTTTGTGTCTAAAATGACACGTCCTGAAGGAGAAAGGAGTTATTATGGCAACATTTGTCGATAAAGTCCGTGAAATGGGACCTCGCCGTGCCTTGATCTCCGCCGTCGATGAAACGGTCGAACGGCTAACGATAGGGATGAATATTGGTGACATCCGCAGTGCTTTGCGTGGTGATGAGCCGCGGCGCCCCAATCCTCGGCTCCGCCCTCACGCTGATGGCTTCTGGCTGCACATACGTCCCAGTTTCTACCACACTGAGGTCACTCACATCTATCCAACCTTTCGTATGGGTTGGCTTTCAACGTTTATGTTTATCTGGGAAACGATCACCGGTATCTTCTTGATGGTGTTCTACACTCCCTCCCCCCAAGCCGCATACAGCAACATTTGGAATATCCTTTCCAATGTGCCTCTCGGCCAATTAATGCGTAACTTACACCGCTTCGGCGCTGAGGTCATGGTCCTGGTCGTAGCCCTCCATATGCTACGAACGTACGTCACTGGTAGTTATAAAAAACCACGCCAATTTACGTGGGCTACCGGTATCGTCCTCCTTGTCCTCACCCTCTTGCTCAGCTTTAGTGGGTATCTGCTGCCTTGGGATCAGCTGGCTTACTGGGCGCTGACCGTGTTCTTGAGTGGTGCTGAAGCCGCTCCCGCCCCCGCCGCTGTTAATGCGAACGTTCTCTTACTGTTGCAAGGTGCCCCCTCTTTGGGCGCAGGTGGTCTGCTCCGCTGGTATCTATTCCATGTGCTCCTCCTCCCCCTCTTGTTGGGTATTTTCTTCTTTGTCCACTACTATAAAGTGGTTCTCTACAATATCTCCCTCCCTCCTGGACGGGAAGAAATTGGTGAAGATACCGCTAAACGTGTGCCGAAATCAGAACGTGTCTACTTTATCCCTGATATTTTGACTAGCGAATTGATGTGGACCGGTTTAACCACCCTCTTCTTAGTGGCTGGCTCTGTCTGGTTCTACAACGCACCGCTGGAAAATCAAGCCAATCCGCTTGTAACGCCTCTCCATGTGGTTGCCCCTTGGTACTTGGCTTGGTCGCAAGGCTGGTTGAAATTGGCCGACAAAACGATTGTTGTTGGTTTCATCCCTGTCCTCATGATTATGTTTACCCTCTTCCCTTACTGGGAATGGGAAACCCCAAGCCGCCGCTACGCTGACCGTCGCATCGGCTTGAGCGTGGCCATGTTCTTCATCGTCTTTATGTTCATTTCCAACTGGATGGGTTCTCCTGAATATCTCGTTAACAGCTCCGCTGAACAAGAGGTCACTCAGGAAATTCTCCCTCAAGAAGGGCATAGTGAACTGCTCTCTGTCCCTTATGATGAACTCCATAACGGTGTCTACCGTCTAGAAGAACATGATGGTGAACTCCACGTCTCTGTTGAATTAGAAGATAGCTCTATCAGCGAAGAGGAAGCGATTGGCCCTCACTTGAGCCACGCCTTCCACGCTCTTGAAGAAGCGATTTACTTACATAGCTGTAATGCGACTGAAGAATCATCCTTCTTCGATACCTGTGAAGTCACCACCGAAGGTGGTAACACAACTTACAGCAACTTCTTCTTCAAAGGCGCCATGACCAATCCTGTCGTTGAGTTGCATATCCAGCAATATCAAGCCAATATGAAGAAATTGTCCCTCCACTTCGCCACAACTGACCCCGAAACGGGTGAACCAGTTCTCGAGATCGAAGATGCGGTCGGCACAAAGTTCCGCCATATTGACTCGAACTACGAAGAAGATTAGGAAGCGAGATAGAATATGCAAGTAAAAATTACAATTGGTATCATATCGTTTATGTTAACGATGATGATCTTTTCCTTCGTTGCCTTACGTGAGCCGGCCCGGTTAGCCCGCTATACGGCCGCTGTAACGGGACGGACTATTGAAAATGGTGGCTTATTATTCAAAAACAACTGTGTCAGTTGTCACGGCACCTACGGTGAAGCCCAAAAAGGTTGTTCTTTCGTCAATGAAGAAGGTGTTGAAACCGGCCTCTGCCGTGGTTTAGCCCTTAACAATCCTGCATTGCTCTGTGGTGATTACAGCACCCGGATGGATGCGATGAACACCGCCTTGAGCAAAGAAGCGTTTATTCGCTCCACCATCGCCGCTGGTCGTGGTCAGGTCATGCCGATGTGGTCATCTGAGTTTGGTGGCCCTCTTCTCGACCATGAAATCGACCAGTTAACCGCTTTTGTCCTTAACTGGGAACCATCAGAGGCAGCCTGTGAAGAATATTTTGCCAGCTTAATCATCATCGATTGGGCGGTCGAGTATCCCTCCGTGGCTGACTTATCCAGCGCTGTCTTAGCCAGTTCTGAAGGTGAGTTAGAACCAGGGGACCCAGAACGCGGTCAACAAGTGTTCGCCGTCACTGGCGGTTGCCAAGCTTGTCATGGTGACCCCCAAGGTGATGCCAGTACCGCCGCTGTCGGTCCGTGGCAAGGCAATATCGCTGAAGAGGGTGCGACTAAGATCGAAGGTTATACCGCCGCCGATTATCTCTACGAATCCATCCTCAATCCGAACGCTTACATCGCCGAAGAATGTCCCACCGGCCCTTGTGCCGCTGGCGTCATGCCCCAAAACTTCGCCACAGCCCTCAACGATCAACAGATGGCTGACCTGTTAGCCTACCTCTTAGGTGATAACACCTTCGAAAGTACCGCTAACATCCGCTTCCTCGAAGAGTAAGCCGGTTCGGTTAACAATCGTTAACAAATAAGCAAGGGCGTGCTCATAATGAGCACGCCCTTTTTTTTCAACTGCCTTCTCTCGATCAGAGATGTCATCCCTGCGTAGGCAGGGATCCACTTCTAAAATCACCTTTAATTTAGCCTCGTTCTCCGCAACTAACCTTATGAAAATTCTAACCCGATACACAACCCTACTCATCACCCTCTTTTTCCTCACCGCCTGCGGCCCCGCCATCCCCCCTACCCCACCACCAACCATTACCCCCACCGCCTCCCCCACAACAACCGCCACCAATAACACCTCCCCTTGGCCACCATCCGTCACCGCCCTCCCCCTCGGCGACCCCACCCAAGGCGCGGAACTATTCACCGGCAAAGGCGCCTGCCACATTTGCCACGGCCTCCCCCAAGGCCTCCCCGAAACCGCCTCCATCGGCCCCTGGCCAGGCAACATCGCCGCCCAAGCCGCCACCAAAATCGACGGCTACACCGCCGCCGACTACCTTTACGAATCTATCCTCAACCCCGATGCCTACATTGTCGAGCAATGCCCTATCGGCCCCTGCCCCGCCAGCGTCATGCCCCAAACCTTCGCCCAATTCCTCACCCCCCAAGAAACCGCCCACATAATCGCCTATCTCCTCAACGATACCACCTTCACCAGCAATACCACCATCCGCTTCATGCAAGAAGAATAACCATGCAGATAAAAATCAGCATCGGCATCATCTCTCTCATGGCCACTATGACCATCTTCGCCTACACCGCCCTCCGTGAACCCGCCCGCCTAAGCCGCTACACCGCCGCCTACCAAGCCCGCACCATCGAAAATGGCGCTCTCCTCTTCCAACAAAACTGTGTTACCTGCCACGGCACGTACGGCCAAGCCCAAGAAGGGTGCTCCTTCATCAACGAAGACGGTATTGAGACTGGTCTTTGCCGAGGGCTACCCCTCGATACCTTTGATTTACTCTGCAATGACTATAGCAGGCGCATGGATGCGATGAATACAGCCCTTAATAAAGAAGCCTTCATTCGCTCTACCATTGCCACTGGCCGCGGCCAAATCATGCCCGCTTGGTCAGCCGCCTACGGTGGCCCCCTCGCCCCCCACGAAATCGACCAACTCACCACCTTCATCCTTAATTGGACACCCACACAATATGAATGCGAATCACAGTTGACGCATGAACCACGCCCTCCACAATGGTCTGACTATTTATTTTCTAATTTACCAGAAGGAAATCCCGACGCAGGTCAAAAAATCTTCGCCATCACCGCTGGCTGTCAAGCTTGTCATGGTGACCCCCAAGGAGATGCAAGCACCGCCACCGTCGGCCCTTGGCTCGGCAACATCGCCGCTGAGGGAGCCACCAAAATCGACGGCTACACTGCTGACGACTACCTCTACGAATCCATCCTCAACCCCGATGCCTACATTGTCGAGCAATGCCCCATCGGCCCCTGCCCCGCCAGCATCATGCCTCAAAATTTTGATAATACCCTCTATGAACAAGATATGGCCGACCTGCTCGCCTACCTCCTCGGCCGCTCCACCTTCACCTCCACTACCACCATCCGCTTCATCAAAGAGTAACTATCGCCAACTACTCATCGCCCTCTAAACCGCATCCGATTCCGCTGACAATGTGGACACTCCATCTCCATATAATCCCGCCCACACGTCCGACACGTCCGCGCCTTCACCGGCTTCTCCTCCGCCATCAACCCCACCACCAACACCACCTCTTCTCCCTCATGCCCATTCAATAAATGATCCAACACCTGCCCCCCAATCACCCACCGCCCCTTCTCATCCTTCACCAACTCCCCCCGCAAAACCGGCACCTCCATCTCAAAAGCCGAAGCCGCCATCTTTAACATCGCCGCTCGTCGTATCGCACTCATCATTCACCTCTCACATCCACTGGAGGTAGTGCGATTTGATAAATCGCACTACCTCCAGCATTAAAATTTTTTCTTCACATATGCCCCCTAACAAAAATTTATTCCCCTTTAGCCAAACTACACAATGCCGAATACCCTAAAATACGTTAAAATAGACAAACATGTGGATAACTACACCCATAATGTGGATAAAACCGATAGTTATCCACATTTTATCAACAATATCCACCCTTGTGAGTCACTTATCAACAAACTATTCACAAGTAACTCACACCTATATACAAACAGTAGCCATACACAGTCTGGCTAAGTTGTTTAACTAAAATGTTCTTCACTTTTGGTTTAACAACTTCTAAGTATTAAACGACTTATTTTCAAAATCAAATGTTGAAGATATTTAGTTTAATACACTTAAACAAACTATCAAACAAACATTATACCAAACGGAGCATAAAAAATGTCTGACGCTGAGAAAAAACTAAGAGAAGATCTAAATATTATTACCGCTATGGCCGCCGATATGGACCAATACCTAACCAGTGATGTCCTCTTCTGGCCCCTCGACAATAGCCAATACCCTCGCCTCACCCTCGGCGGCTACCTCTTCCGCCAACACCGCCTCCAAGCCCTCACCCATCTCCTCTCCTCCACCGACCAAAACCAACTCACCGACACCACGGCCCAATTCCACAATAGCATCGATGACCGCATCGTCCGCGTCGAAGAACGTGCCCATCAAGAACTAGAAACCCGTCTCCGCCAATGGCAAACCAGCCTCCAAGAGATGCGCCAAAACGCCGATAACACCGCCTACTACGCCACCGCCGCCGAAAAGCGGGCCATGATGGACGCCATCATCGACCACCTTAGCCACAGCCCCTACCGCCTCGACCAAGACCTCGCCAATCGGCTCAACCAACTCGATATCACGCTCCGCTCTCGCTGGCGTGATGGAGACTTTATCTGGCCAGATGAATGGCAAGATGCCTATCCCAAATCTCAATATTGGTGGCTCTACGGTGCCCCCGTCTAAATTCCCTCTAATTGACCCCAATATACTTATGCACCTGCACACTCAACCGCCACCCACGCGCCTGCACCGTCTCCACGCATAACTGCGTCGCCTTCTTGCTTGTGCTAACTGGCTGTAAGCATATCTGCGCCCCCGCCGGGGGCGGGTGCGCCGCCAACAACCGATCCAACGCCTCGATATCCGCCTCCCGCCCCACCACATGCTTAATCTCATCCGCCGTCCGAATCGTCTCCCCCACAATCTCTTTCCCCCCCGGCATATCAATCTTCGGCGACACACAAACCCAATCACAGCCGGCCGTCAAATGCCCCCGCTCCGTCCCACTTGTCTCCAACGCCACTTGATACCCTGCCCCCTGCAACGCGGCCACCAATGGCCCTAATTCATACTGGCTCGGCTCACCACCAGTCAACAATACCCACCTCGGCCCCAAAAATTTTTGCTTAATATACGCCGCAATCGCCGCCGCCGACGCACGCAAATAACGGCCGTTCGCCCCCAACACCTCATCCCAACTTTCCCGCTCCAATTCCGGCAAAACGTCCCACGTCTCCTTCGTATCACACCACGGACATCCCACCCCGCACCCATGCAATCGCAACAACACCATCGCCACCCCCGTCTGCACCCCCTCCCCTTGCACACAAATATAACAATCATTCACCGGATACAATAAATCAGCCATCCTACTCACTCCTTATACTCCGCCCACGTCTTCGGCGTCTCCGATACCCGCACCGCCACCACCTCTGGCCAGCGCACCCGCGCCCACTCATACAAATGTCGCGCTAAATTCTCCGCACTCGTCGGAAAATCAAACAGATCATTCAGATGCCGGTGATCTAAATGCTCATCCAAATAAGCCTTAAACGGTTTCAAGGCCAAATAATCAACCACAAACCCATGCTCATTGACCGTCTCCGCCTCCAAAATTAACTCCACCCGATAATTATGCCCGTGCAACCGCGCACATTGATGTTCCGCGGGCAAGCTATCCAACTGATGGCTCGCCGAAAAATGAAACTCTTTCGCTATCCGATACATATCACTCATTCCTTAATCTAATCCCGTACTTGATACGGGCAATAAAACGAAAACCCACCCACCTCTTCCACCATTACCTCCCCCACATCCACCCGATAAACGACCCCTTGCTTCGCCCGTGTCGGCGTCCGCTCCGTGGCCACACTTGCCCACATCACGGCCCCCTCGGCCGCCCCCCAATACAATGGCGACATCACCCGCCACAAATAAACCGCCCCCTCCTCCCGATCCCACAACCAACAAGATTGCTGACCATTCAACTGCCCCACCACCCCCTCAATCGCCGCCACCACAGCCTGCCCCTCGGCCACCCCCTTCGTAATCCCCCCCAATATCACATGCGAATCCAAATCCCAACCATCTCCCAAACGCCATTCCCCAAACGCTTCATGGTTCAGCAATAACCCATTATGCGCCAAATAAAATCGCTCACTCGCTAACGGATGAATATGCCCCTCCGTATCCGTTTGCCCCGCCGTTGGGGCCCGCACATGCCCTAACGCCAACGTCGCTTCAGCCCACACCACCAGCTCCGGCGCAAAGGGTCGCCCAAACCGCTTCACCTGCAACGTTTCCCCCCGCTCTCCATACGCATACCCAAAAGCCAAATTCCCCCGATGCAGATTGGCGCTGGCCAATTGACAAAAGTCGGCGGCGGGTAACGGCCGTTTGCTCACAAATCCAAATATCCCACACATCACGCCCCCCGATACGGAACCGGATCCGTTATCCCTAACTCATTAAACGCCGCTAACCGTTCCGCACACGTCGGACACCGCCCACACGCCACCTCCCCACCTACATAACAAGACCATGTCTGTCCATAATCCACCCCTAATTCCAACCCCAACCGTACAATATCCCCTTTGCTATAATTCACAAACGGTGCCTTAATGCCAATCGGTGTTTTCCGATTTAACCGATACACTTGGTTTAACTGCTCTAAAAATTGGGGGGTTGTATCCCAATAACCATACACATCATGCATCTGCGCCCCATAATAAATATCGGTGACGCCAGTCGTCTCCGCAAACGCTGCCGCTAACGCCAAAAATATCATGTTCCGATTAGGCACGTAGGTCGGCGGCTGTGGGTCACCCATCACCTCTTCAATATCCGGAATGGCTATCTCCTCCGCTACCAAAGCCGACCCCGCAAATAAGGGTCGCAGCAAATTCAAATCAAGCAGTAGATGGGGCTCACATCCCAATAATTCTGCTTGATACTCGGCACAGGCGATCTCTTGTTCATGTTTTTGTCCATACAAAAAAGTAATAACCGCAGGCTGAATCTTTTCCTGCTTAACTAAATAATGGAGTAGGGTCACACTATCCAAACCGCCACTCACAATCGCTACGGAATCGGGCATATTATTCTTCCTTATTATCGGCAGGCAAAGGGAACGGCCTGCAGTTTTGATAAGCCGGGTGGGGGCAAGCGCCCTTTTCTGCGACCGGCACAATGATGGTACGGATACCATCAAGAATTAACAATTATACATGATATTCCCCTCTCCTTACAATTTCTATTATAATCATAATCAATCATTCAATAGACTATAACTTACTCAACTAAAACAATTGTCATTCCCGCGTAGGCAGGAATCCATACTATTCCGGAGAAACTATGAATCACAAACTCATCATTCTGCTCATCATCACCACCCTCGGCCTCATCAGCTGTAGCAGTCGCATCAACGACGGCACCACTGCCATCCGCCCCATTGAACCACTCAAACAACCACCCAGCGACGCCGATCAACTCCTCCTCACTCTCCCTCGCCCCGTCTGGGAAGCCCAATTCCCCCATCTCACCGGCGAAGACAATCTCTTTTGGGTTGACCTCGATGGCGACAATCTCCAACCATGGCTCAGTGGCATTAATGGCTATAACTACATCATCGATGTGCCCCACCGTGACCACATCTTAGTCGCCGCCTACGATCAAGCCCCTTCCGTCAAACCAGATTTAATCGGCGAACTTTATCTCCTCGATCGCGATCAAACGGATATGATCAAAATCACCGATCAATTCCCCAACCCACTTTTTCCCGCCACGATTTGGCAAGAAGAAGAGGAAACAGTTAACTATATCGGTTTAACCGCTGACGGGCCTCACTTTTTTAGTTGGTCGGTGGCGGAGAAAACGGCCGTTCAAATCAGTACCCCACCCATGTTCGCCGGCGGCTCCCCCCTCTGGCTCGCCGCTGGTACCGATAATAGTTGGCTCTACTGGAAGACGGGTCAAATCGGTGCTAACCAAATTCAAATCGGCGATGGCTTCTGGCGTCTACACCGTGACCAAGCACGCGTGCAACAAATCCATGAAACAGACAAAAACCTCCAACGCGAAGCGTCTGTCTCCCCACAAGGCACCTACATTATCTTTGGTAACACTGTCCAAAACGAAAACCTCGAATTTGTAACCACGCTTCCCCTCGTTGGTGAGCCAGCCGCCTATTTCTGGTCAGATGACGGCCAAGAACTTTTAATCAAAACCTGTGAAGAGCTTTGTCTACCAGACCAACGGCATTACTTTATCTGGTCAACCAGAGCCCGTACCTTATCAACCCTCGCTTGGGATGTAGACGTTGTCTGGGCCTTATGGTCACCCCAACGGCACCAAATCCTCTTGGGC
The DNA here is from genome assembly GCA_035459145.1 of Anaerolineae bacterium. Lineage (GTDB taxonomy): Bacteria > Chloroflexota > Anaerolineae > Promineifilales > Promineifilaceae > DATHYN01. The sequence goes on from DATHYN010000224.1 coordinate 12,729, forward strand.
ACTGAATCAGATCAATCCGGCTTCCAATTTCAATTATGGGATCGTCACACTTTAGATTTAACCCCCGCTCTCTCCGCCTTACCCAGTGAAGCGCTCCTCCCCACCGCTGTCCAATGGTGGCCTAAATAAAAAAGGGCTCCTTCAATGATGAAGGAGCCCTTACCAACGATTAGCTAACTACAGCTTACCGTTCTTAATCTTCTTCACCAATATCAGTACTGCTCGTAATGTGCGCGAACAACTCAACCGAAGCCGCTTCACCTACGTAATCCACAGATACCTCTAATGCCGTACCACCTTCAGCTGGGATATAATCAACATATTCCCAACCACTACCGATAATATTGCCCTCAGCATCGTAAACCAATACATCCACGCGGGCATCACGTACATCTTCCGCATAACCATTATTCATAATGGCCGTAACTTGAGGGAAGAACCCCTCCGTGTTCAATACGGGATCGGAGAAGGTTAACAAGTTCTCACTAACTTCTTCATGATCTTCAGCTTCACCAGCTAAAATTTGCAACGTAACGTTATCAGCCACAGCATCATCTGGTAAGAACAAATCTTGCCCAAACCCAGTGACTTCGTTCGGGAACAAATAATAAATATAACCAGATGTTACATCCAATACATTCCCCTCAGCATCATATGCTGTCAATTGATACTGCGTATCAGCTATCGTTGTCTCGGTCAAGTTCTCAAGGATATAACCCGTTGCCAATGTTGTATCTTCTTGGGAAAAGCCAAAGCTACTAACATTCAATGGGTAATTTTCTGGCCATTCCACTAATTCACTAAAACCAGACCAAACTGGGTAGAAATCAAAACGGGTTGGTTCTGACCCTTCAATCAAATCAAGCCCCATAGAGAAACCTGTTTGATCATTGGGAAACAAGAAGTCAATATAAGCCGTACCACCACCAACAAGTTCGCCCGCATCATTATAAGCAAAACCAACAACGCGTGCATCGGTAACAATCATATCCGTATTGTTAGCCAAAACACCGGTTAACTCTGCATAGAAGTCGCTAGGATAGAAGGTTGGCATGCTGGCCGTCACCATATCATTATTTACTTCAAAATCATCACGAACATCACCAGCCGTTAAGTTAACGACCATACGATCAACGGGTGTTTCATCATCTAAGAACATGAAGCTCTCAATTGGCAAGGTCGCCCCAGCAGGCAAATAATATAACGAACTAGAGGTGCTATCAAGCACAATATTGTCCGCACTATAGGCGATAACTTCATAATCGGTGTAACGCAAATCGTTCTCAGTTTGGTTCGTAATCAAGAAGAAATAATCTATACTATCGCCATCTTGAATATACATCAACTCAGAGAGCGCCAACGCATCACCACTCGTGTCTGTATCTTCGCCTGTATCTTCGCCTGTATCTTCGCCCGTTTCCCCGCCACCCATGCCAGCTAACTCAGCCAACATCTCTTCGTAACCTGTCGCAATTTCTTCACCCAAGGCATCTAACTGCTCTTGCGTAAAACCGTCGGCGAGGCTTGCTTCAGATAGCTCATCTGTAACTGTTTCTGCAGTAGCGCAAACATCCGTCAACGCGGTCACAACCTCATCTGGCGACAAAGATTCGTCCAACAAACCAGATAAGTTTGTATTGATATCATCATACAAAGTAGTGAATGTATCAACATAATCAGCTAAATCGTCAGTTGGTTCCCACTCTTCTTCCATTGCTTGGGTCATGAAGCCGGATAACATCCCAACACCAGCCAACTCACCAGCAATATCATCACTGGTTACTGTACCAGCTTCAATCTGTTCAGCCGCCCCACTAATATAGGTACAATTAGCATAAGCAATCACTGCTAATGTAAGCGGTGCTTCCCATTTCTCTTGCAACTCTTCTTCAGATAATTGCGGCGCTGTCGTCGCCGTCGGTTCCGGCGTATTCGTCGGCTCTGGCGTATTTGTTGGGGCCGGTGTATTGGTCGGCGCCGTTGTCGCCGTCGGTTCTGCTGTTGCTGTTGGCTCTGGAGTCGCTTCTTCACCACCACAGGCAGCCAATACCAACGTAAAAACCATCATAAATGTTAATAACCAAGATCTTTTTATCATTTATAACCTCTATTTTTGATAACCAAAGGGGATTTAAATAACTCAAAACTGTTACTTTTTTGCCCCGTATTAAATCTCAAGTCCAATATTATAACCGAAATCGGATTATTTGTGAAGCCCCTCACAATACACACCGCCAAATCCCTCTGCAAAACCTGTTATAATATCCTTCTATTTATTACTGTTAAGGAGTGTCCATGCCCTCATATATCGCTTTCCTTCGCGCCATTAATGTCACCAACCGTTTTGTCAAAATGGATGTTTTACGTCAACTGTTTGCTGACCTCGGCCTCACCAACATCAGCACCTACATCCAATCCGGTAACATCCGCTTCACCTCCCCCCAAACCGATACCACCACCCTCGAAACAACCATCGAAACCCACCTAGCTCAAACCCTCGGCTTCCCCGTCCCCACCATGCTCCGCACCCCAACCCAACTCCAAAACCTTACCTCCCCCTTCCCCCCCGCACCAGCTACCAGCACCCTCTATATCTCCTTCCTCAAAGAAGCCCCCCTCTCCGCTAACAGCGCCAAACTCATCGCCAAAAATAGCGACATCGACCAATTCCACCTCGATGGCTTACATCTATTTTGGCAATATAACCGCCACCTCGGCCCCTCAATCCTCACCAACAACCGCGTTGAAAAAATCCTCAAAGTCGCCGCCACCCGCCGCAACATCAACACCATCAACGCCTTAATCGGAGAAAAATCATGATTCTAACCGGGCCCAACACCCGCTCCGCCGCCGCCAATCTATCCCCCACTAACCAAACAACTCCCCCCCACCTTACAAACTTAAATATTGCACACTAAATAGCTTATTCTCATCTGTCCACACCTGCTCCACCCGCCAACCAACTGCACCCGCCAACGACTCAAACTCGGCCAACGTATACTTATACGACGATTCCGTCCAAATCCACTCCCCCTCCTCAAACGCAATCTGCTCCCCAGCCACCGCCACAACTTGCGCTTTCTCACTCACTAAATGCATCTCAATCCGCCCCTCCACCTCATTATAAATAGCCCGATGACGAAACGCATCTACATCAAAATCACTCCCCACCGCCCGATTCAAATGGGTCAACATATTCAAATTAAACGCCGCCGTTATCCCCAACGCATCATTATAGGCCGCATGAAGCACCACTGGGTCTTTCTTCAAATCAACCCCAATCAATAAACCACCTGACTCCCCCACCAATTCCGCAATCTGCCCCAAAAATGCTTGCGCCGCCTCATGCTTAAAGTTGCCTATCGTCGACCCCGGAAAATAGACAACCCGATGACTGATCGGTTTATCAAAGTCTGGCAAGGTGAACGACTGGGTATAATCAGCCGCCACCGGTAATACCGGCAACTGTGGATACTCAGCCGCAATCCTCTGCGCCGACTGCCACAAATGCTGCTTCGAAATGTCCACCGGCACATATCCCGCCAAACCAGACCATGCATCCAATAACACATGCGTCTTTTGACTACTACCACTCCCATACTCAATCAATAAACAATCATCACCTAACAGCGCCACCATCTCACCCACCGACCGACTCATAATGCCTAACTCAGTTCGTGTCGGGTAATACTCCTCTAACTCACAAATCTGATCAAACAGTTTCGAGCCAGCCGCATCATAAAACAGCTTACTAGGCAACTCTTTCGGTGTCCGCCGTAATCCTTCCAAAACTTCGCGACGGTGCACCGCTGTATCCGGCGCACAATCATGTAAAGGGGCTAAATTATCCATATTGGTTACTACCGTAAATCCTTCGCTAAACGGAAACCCATAAATTGCCACCGGGCGCTGGTCGGGAAAAAGTTACGGTACGTCGGCCGAATATGGGTCAACGATGTCGCACAAGACCCACCGCGCAACACAAACTGATTGCTCATAAACTTGCCATTATATTCTCCGATGGCTCCTGGCGCGGGCTGATATCCCGGATACGGAGAATAATGACTCTGCGTCCACTCCCACACATCACCATACATCTGCGCCGGCTTATCTTTAGCCGCTTCCCCGCTCAATGGCACCGGATGATAATGGCCGCTTTCCACAAAGTTCCCCCGAATCGGCAACGGCGTCGCCGCCACCTCCCACTCGGCCTCCGTCGGCAAACGCCCACCCGCCCAACGCGCATAAGCATCCGCTTCAAAATAGCTGACATGGCTAACTGGCGCCTTCATATCCACTTCCCGCCAACCATTAAGCGTGTGCTGATGCCAACGGCCGTTCTCCTTCGCCCAATACATCGGCGCCTGCCACCCCTCATTCTGCGCCATATACCACCCCTCCGATAACCACAACAACTGCTTCTCATACCCCCCATCTTCCATAAACTCTAAATACTCACCATTCGTAATCAACCGCGACCCCAACGCAAATGGCTCTAAGAAAACCCGATGACGTGGCCCCTCATTATCATAGAAGAAATCCCCTTCCCCCTTATGCCCAATCTCATAAATCCCTTCATCATACGCGATCCATTCATGTGCTGGCACCCCACCATTGCTACCCTTAACTGGAGCCTCCACATAAACCGGATGCAACGGATTAAACGATAACATATGCTTCAAATCAGTCATCATTAACTCTTGATGCTGTTGCTCATGATGCAACCCAATATCCAATAATGGCTGCAACTCCGCCCACTCAGCCTCACTCAACCCCTCCAAAAAATTCAACATATGCCGATCCACATGCGCCCGATACTCTTTTGCTTCCGCCACCGTCGGCCGCGAGATCTTCCCCCGATCCGCCCGTGTATACCGCTCACCAGCCGACACATAATAAGAGTTGAACAGATACGCATACTGATTATCAATCGGCTCATAGCTCTTATCTTTTTCCGCTAAAATAAACGTCTCAAAAAACCAACTAACGTGGGAAATATGCCACTTAATCGGACTCGCATCCGGCATCGATTGCACCACATAATCTTCAATCGTTAATGGGGCACATAACTTATCCGTAAAGGCTCGCACCGCTTTGTACCGCTCAATCCCCGTGCCGATATCTGTTAACGCAAACGCTTTGCTTCCACCCACGGCCATCATCTCTCCAATACTCACGTCTATACCGCTCCTTTCATTTCAAAACTTACTAAAATTTAGGCCATCTGGCCTATTATTATAAGTATACAATGATTAGACGTCGCTAGCATCCCGATACTTACCCCCCAAAACTCCCCCACCCACTACCAACCAGCAAATACCTCCGGATTTTCTCGCCGATACTGTTCCAACATATAAAAGGCCGTAATCGGTAAAGCATGTGTTATCTCCCCCGCCATAATCAAGCGCGGAATATCAGCCAAGGGCACTAAATGCAAACTGATATCCTCCGACCCATCAAACTGAGGCGCTTCAACTTGCTCACAATTCAACGCCAAAAAACTATAACAATGATTATCTAAAAAAGCGGGGTTCGGATCAACCGACCCTAACGGCACCACCGTTTGCGGTACGTATCCAGTCTCTTCCCGTAACTCACGTGTTGCCGCTACTTGTGCATCCTCGCCCGCATCTACCATCCCCCCCGGTATCTCTAAGGTAATTGCCCGCGTTCCATGCCGAAACTGATGTATCAGCACCACTTCCCCCTGTGCGGTTATGGGAATAATATTAATCCAATCTGGAGATTCCAAGACCACAAAACGATGCTCATTGCCAGTGCGTGGTGACACGCTCTTATCCAATCGAGCCTTAAATATTTTGAAATCCTGTACTAGGTCACTTGAGGTTCTTTGCCAAGGTTTAATCATAATAGTGTCATTTTAACACTAAACATAGCTTGTGTCAACACCCATCAGCCACTCCCCATCACCGCCCGCACATACTTTGAATGTTGCACCCTCGGCCACGGCAACCCCCCCGCCACCGCCATCACCGCCTCCCCCGCCGCCGCCTCCCCCTTCACCTCTACCACCGTCCACCCCGCTAGCGGCACCGCCCGCACCGCCTGTGGCCGCCCCCCAAACCGCTGATCATACGCTACCAAATCACGATCAACCGTCACCCGCACTTGCCCATCCCCACTCACAAAATAATCCCGATAATAACGCACATAACACACCGCTTGTGGTGCCCGCCACAATACCCCTCGCCACCCCACCGGCACCTGCGCCAACATCTCCTTGTAAATCGCTCCCCACGTCTGCCCCATATCTGGCTGCCACGCTAACCGTATCCGCTCTTTCCCGCCTAATAAACCTTTTTTGAACTTTCGTTCTAAACTTGGTTCAATCACATCTCCCAGACTGCCCTCCCCGTACCATCGCCATCGTATCTTCTCCCGCTCGGCCGACCCCATCACATTCGCCTCATAAAAATCCATCCGCCGCGTATCCCAATATAAACTGTGTACCCACCGCCCCGCATAGACACGCCGCAATCCCGCCGGATGCAATCGCAATACCGCTTCGGTCTGGGACAATCTTTCGAACGAAGAAACGAATTTAAGTTCAAACCTCAGTTCATCCTTTGCCTCAACTTCACTAGCACCCATCACATTCCCCACCACTCTGCTCTGGTAATGGCGCCGGCCCCGCCGGCGCCTCAACCCACACCACCTCACCTCCCACCATCTGCACCGCCACCCGCACCGCCAATGGCCCACTAAAAGCTAAATCATCATCCGCCGCCACCAATCGCGTTAAGGGCACGCGCAACGCCACCTCTTCTCCCCCACCTTCAACAACCCGTGCCCCCTCCTCACGCCCTGCTAACACAACTCCTTCTTCGTTCACTTCTAACCCACCACTCTCTACCCAGCCCGCCTCTACCGCCACATAAACCCCACCATCAATATCGACCCCTAGCACGGTCACTGGCATCGCTAAATTGTTTGTCACCTGCAACGCCAATATCCCAAACTGCTCACTATCCTGACGCAAACTCACGGGGGACACCACTTGCGCCAAAACAATCTGTTTGCTCCCCAAACTAGCCACCAATAACGCCTGCCGCTCGGCCCA
>DATHYN010000225.1:0-30601 GCA_035459145.1 Anaerolineae bacterium
ACCATCTACACCACCTACATCCTCACCGCCCACCCCCGCTCGGCCCTCAACGGCCTCGTCCAAACCGATAACGGCCTGCCCCTCATCGCCACTATCTCCGTCGCCAATACCCCCCTCACCACCACCAGTACCAGCCAAGGCGCCTTCCACCTTTCCCTCCCCCTCGGCACCTACACCCTCACCATTCACGCCCCGCAACATTACCTCGACCAACGCACCGTCACCATCAACTCACCCCTCCCCCCTAATCTCAACATCACCCTCTCCCCCGCCCCCAACCTTCTCCTCGTTGACAGCAGTCGCCTCTACGTGCCCGGCATCGACGCCTACCACCAAATGCTAACCGCCGCCCGCCTCCCCGCCTCCCTTTGGCGCCTACGTGACCCCTACAACGACCTACCCAGCCCCGCCACCCTCGCCACCTACGATGCCGTTATCTGGGCATCCATTCACGAAGGCCCTAGCCAAAGCGGCGCCAACGATCTTTTAACCACCTACCTCGCCAACGGCGGGCGTCTCTTCATCAGCGGCCCCGCCATCGCCGCCACCGATGCCAACCGTATCCCTTCCGTTAGTTGGTGGCGCCATAGCCTCCAAGCCGATTATCTCGGCCCCGCCCCACCTCCCCACGCCATTACCACCACCATTACGTCAGCTCACCCCTCGTTCACCTTTACCTTGCCCCTCACCGCCACACCACCAGCGTTGGTCAAGCCGAGAATGGGCAGTTTGGCGACAACGGCCGTTAACCACCCCTACGCCCCCATCGGCCTCAACAGCGGCCTCTGCCAACCCCATCGCCTCACCTACCTCGGCGCCGACCTCGCCACCATCCCCCTCAACGCCCGCACCCAACTCCTCACCCACACCCTCACCTACCTCGCCGCCTCCCAAAACCCCTACGGCGCCCAATTTACCCCCAATCTCACCTCCGATTTTGCCTTTACCAACACCACCCAGCTCTATCGCCTCTACCTCCACAACACCAGCGAAACCATCACCGATACTTTCCAACTCCAAACCGCTGCCAACGGCTGGACAACCTCTCTCTCCACTACCACTTTAAATATCTCCCCCTGCGCCTCCGCCGTACTCACTCTCACCGTCAATATCCCCCCGAACCTCCCCTCTAGCACCAACCACAACATCTACGTCAACGCTATCTCAACCAATACCCCCGCCACCGCTCAATTCAACCTGCACTACTTCACCCCCGGTCATGTCCTCCTCGTCGACGATGACCGCTTCTACCACCGTCAAGCAGATTATCAAGATGCACTCAATGCCGCCAACATCCCTTTCGATACGTGGGAAACCGGTTGGGCCCCCGATATCGTCCGTGGCTCCCCACCACTAACCCTCCTCAACCAATATGCCGTCGTTATCTGGTTCACCGGCTACGACTGGTTCCGCCCACTCACCACCACCGAAGCTGATTCTTTGACCGCCTACCTCGCCCAAGGTGGCCGTCTATTCCTCTCCAGCCAAGATTACCTCTGGTACCACCACGCTCACCCGCTCACCCACAACTATCTTGGCGTTTCCGCTTCCCACGAACATTTTACCCCCACCCATCTCTATCCCGCCACACACCAAGCCACGCTCACCGCCGCCCCCCTCACTTTCTCACCTTATCTCAACTTCGCCGGCACCCTCGCTCCCAATCAAACCGCCCAGCCTCACATCTGGCATGATGGTGGGCTGGCTGGCCTCACCAACCAAGGTCTAGCTACCAACAACAAACAATGGCGCACCATCTTCTGGGAAATCCCTCTCGAAACCCTCCCGCAACCACAACGTCATGCCGCCATCAACGATATCGTCGCCGATTTAAGTCATCTCGGTGATTCACACTTCACGGTCGATACCACCTATCCCCAAACCACCGCTTGGCGTACCTACACCCTCACTCTCGCCAACAATGGCCATCTCTCCAATACCGTCACCATCACCAACCACCTACCCACCAATCTAACCATCAATCTTGACACCCTCACCGGCGGCGCGCAATACAATCCTCAAACTCGCCAAATCAGTTGGCAAGGCGTCTTACCCCCCCTCGGCCACCACCTCATCCACTACCAAGCCCAACCCACCCAACCAACCACCACCCACAACGCCGTCACCATCGCCTACGACCGCCACCAAATCCGCTTCCAACGCCAAGCCACACTCCACTTCAACCAAGCCGATTTCACCCCCAGCCAATTCACCCTCGCCCTTCCCCAACCACGCCTCGGCCAAACCATCACCCCCACCATCATCCTTCATCACACCGGCTCCACCACCATCCCCGTCACGACTACCCTCACCTTCCCCGCTGGCTTCCACCCCTTTACCACCACCCTCACTGTCCCCCATGGTACTGGCTACCTCACCCCTAAAAATCTCGTCTGGCACGGCTCAATATCTCCCCACACCCCCCTCACCATTAGCTGGCAAATGAGTAGTACCCTAACCCTCCTCGACCCTTGGCGCCCTCTTAACGCCATCATCACTTCTCACCAACAAGCACCGTACCCACTCCCCCTCAACCTGACCCTACCCCCCTGGCAACATCTCTTTCCCCTTATCCATACCCCGCCAACAACACAACCATTAACCACGTTTACTCATCAGGAACAATAACATGCATATTTCTGAACCTTACTATCTAATCGTTGATCTTGAAGCAACATGTAGCCATAAAAACAAGATTATCCCTCGTCATGAAATGGAAATCATCGAAATCGGCGCCGTCATCCTTAATAACCAAACCTTCACCATCGAATCTGAGTTCCAAACCTTTATCCGCCCCCAACGCCACCCTCAACTCACTCCCTTCTGCACCGAACTCACCACCATTACCCAAGACCAAGTCGATCCCGCTCCACTCTTTCCCCAAGCCCTCGATGAATTCGTCACGTGGTACACCCCTTACCTACCCGCACGCTTTGGCTCATGGGGCAAATATGATTACCATCAATTTATCCAAGATTGTCGTTATCATGAAATCATTTACCCCCTCCCCGAACATATCAATATCAAACGCCAATTTTCTAAAGCGATCGGCCAAAGTCGTGATTATGGCTTAAACAATGCTTTAAAACACCTCCAATTAACATTTGATGGCACCCCTCACCGCGGTCTCGACGATGCCCGCAACATCGCCCGCATCGTCACCACCATCCTCAGCCGTGATCAAGGCTCATAAACAAACTCAACCAAATGCCCATCCGGATCATGCACATACATCTGAATCGCCCCATCACCACGATCCCGTGGCCCCGCCACCAATTCAATCCCCGCCGCCGCCAGCACCGCTAACGTCCCCGCCACATCCTCAACCGCAAAACAAAAATGACGTGCCGATGTCACCTCGACTCCCGACCTCACCACATTCTCTCTATCCCCCGCCGCCTGTCCCGATGCCTCGGCCAACACCGTATGCACCTCATACCCACCACACCGAAACCATTGCCCCGGAAAATCAAACAAACCCGGCCGCTTAACCTCCTCCATCCCCAATACATCCACATAAAAATGGCGCGTCGCCACCAAATCATCAACAATCAACGTCACATGATGCAACTTCTTCAACCGCATCATCATCACGCCGTATAAATTCGCAACAACGTCGCTCCACCACCACCCGCCACCACCTCAAATTCACCCATACTAGCTGGTAACAAACTAAAGCGCACTTCTTGCAAAGACACCACAAAATCAGCACCAATCACAGCCGTCACTCCCTCAATACATCCCCAAATCTCCATGCTCTCACCACTGCAATTCCCCTCAAACTTTTCTCCTTCAGCCAATGTAATCCGTTCAATCACAAAGTAATCACAACGACACAACTCCTCACGCCCCTCAGCCACCACCTCGGCCTCAGCCAACGCCGGCTCCACCTGCTCAAAATCAATCACCGCCAACGATGATTCAATATGCAACGGCCGTTCCGGATCCTGCCGATGCCAATCATACACCCGATACGTCGTATCCGAATTCTGCTGAATCTCTGCAATCACCACCCCACCCAAAATCGCATGCACCGACCCCGCCGGCACAAAAACCACATCCCCCGCCTTTACCGGAACATGATGCAAATGCTTTTCCAAATCACCCGCTTCAATCGCTTGCGCAAACAACTCTGGCGTCGTCCCTTCCTTCACCCCTAAAATCACTTCAGCTCCTGGCTCTGCGTGCAAAACCACCCAAGCCTCCGTCTTCCCTAACTCATTTCCCTCATTCGCCTGTGCATACGCGTCATCTGGATGCACCTGCACGGACAAATTCTTCTGCGCATCCAATAGTTTAATCAATAACGGAAACTTGCCTCGCTCCAACGCCCATTGATTGCGACTGCCAACCAAGTCAACCCCTAACTCAGCCACCAATGTCGGCAATGATTTGCCCGCATAAAATCCATTATTGGCCACAGTCGCCCCATTCTCATGCCCTGAAATCTCCCAACTTTCCGCGACCACGCCCTGCGAAGGCAAAACACGGTTCAAGACCGTCTCTAAGGACCGTCCACCCCAAACATAATCTTTTAATATCGGTTGAAATAATATCGGATATGATTTTGAGAATTGCATATTATTCGCTTTTGTCCTTCTGTTTCCGTTTTTTCTTACTTCCTGCTTTATTTTTATCAACATCATTATCATCTTCTACATTGGCATTATCTTCCGACGCCGAATCCACCACCCGTTTTAAGAAAATAACGCTCAATGGCGGCAATGTAATCAAAATCGACTGCTCTTGATCATGCCATGGGGTCCCCTCACTTTCAAACTCCCCTTCATTAACCACACCACTTCCCCCAAACTCATCCGCATCACTATTCAATAACTCCACATAACGCCCCGCTTGTGGCACCCCTAAACGATACCCTTCACGCACTATCGGCGTAAAGTTATACGCTACCAAAATCACTTCATTCGGATCATAATTAGGCCCATCTTTTGCCCCATCTTCTGCCCCTTCCCCCTGCCATGATGCCATCCGCATAAACGCTAATGTGCTCCGCCGCGCATCACGAAACTCAAGCCAATTATACCCATCCCATGAATAATCTTGCCCATACAACGCTCGTTGCCCCACATAAAACTGATTTAACGCCTTAATCCATGCCTGCAACTGCTTATGTTTCGGCTCCGCCTCTAACAAGAACCAATCTAACTCACGATCTTCACTCCACTCCTGCCACTGACCAATCTCCGCCCCCATAAACAAGAACTTCTTGCCCGGATGACCATATTGATACCCATACAACAAACGCGCATTAGCAAATTTCTGCCACATATCCCCCGGCATCTTATCCAACATGCTCCGCTTCAAATGAACTACCTCATCATGTGAAAATGGTAACATGAATTTTTCACTAAATGCATACATCATTGAAAAAGTTAACGACCCATGATGATACGCACGATAAACAGGATCATTTTCCATATAACGCAACGTATCATTCATCCACCCCATATTCCATTTATAATGAAAACCTAACCCCCCTTCTGCCACTGGATGACTTACCTTCGGATACGCTGTCGACTCCTCCGCAATCGTCACCACCCCAGGAAAACTCTCGATAACTTTCGTGTTAAACTCTTTCAAAAACTCAATCGCCTCTAAATTCTCACGCCCCCCGTACCGATTAGGCAACCATTGGCCATCTTCCCGCGAAAAATCCAAATACAACATCGACGCCACCGCATCAACCCGCAACCCATCAATATGGTACTTATCAATCCAAAACAACGCATTACTAATCAAAAACTGACGAACTTCATGCCGCCCATAATTAAAAATCAATGTCCCCCAATCAGGATGATACCCTTTGCGTGGATCGGCATGTTCATACAGATGCGTACCATCAAACACAGCCAAACCGTGCTGATCTTTAGGGAAATGCCCCGGCACCCAATCCAAAATAACGCCAATACCCGCTTGATGACACGCATCCACAAAACCCATAAACTCATCCGGTGTCCCAAACCGACTCGTTGGTGCAAAAAACCCTGTCACTTGATAGCCCCACGAACCATCATAAGGATGCTCCGTAATAGGCAACAACTCAATATGGGTATACCCCATCTCTTTTACATAAGGCACTAACTCATTGGCTAAATCCGTATAGGTATACCATTCCCACCCATTCTTTTTCCGCCACGAACCTAAATGTACTTCATAAACAGCAATCGGCGCATCATATGCGTTCGCTTTCTCTCGGCCCTCGGCCACCCACGCCTCATCCCCCCACTGATACTTATCAATATCCCACACAATCGAAGCTGTGTTCGGCCGCAATTCACTAAAGAAACCAACCGGATCCGTCTTCAACACAGGCATCTCAAGCCCATTCACCCGCATCTCATACTTATACACCAACCCTTCGTCTAAACCCGGTATAAACAACTCCCAAACCCCACTATCATGCCGAAAACGCATCGGATTCCGTGTCCCATCCCAATAATTAAAGTCACCAACCACACTCACCCGCATCGCATTAGGCGCCCACACCGCAAAAACAACCCCCTTAACCCCATCAATCTCCACAATATGCGCCCCTAACTTATCATAAATGCGCATATGAGTCCCCTGCCCCATCAAATAATCATCATAATTAGTCATCATCGGTGGAAACCGATACGCATCCTCAAGCCGCCCTTCATTCCCCTGCAAATATGTCACATCAAACTGATACCGTTCCGGCACCGACTCTAATTTTATCTCATAAAAACCACGCGGATGATATTTAGACATCACCCGTAAAGGTTGATCCGGAATCGCTAATCGCGCCTCGGCCGTATTCGGAATAAACGCCCGAATAATCACCCCTTCCCCATGCTGATGTGGCCCTAAAACACTAAAAGGATCGCGATGATTACCTTGAATAATCGCTTCAATAACACCGGCAGATACTGTTGCATGACCCATTTGACACTCTTCCCTCTAGATTTTTCGATTTTTTGAAATAAATGATACCTATCTATTGTATCCGTTTTAGCCCAAACATAAAAATCTTAGCTACATATCACGCCTTGGCCGCGCCACCAACGGAAAGACCACTTGAATCGTCGACCCATGACCAATTTGGCTTGTCACCGCAATCCCTCCCCGATGCTGCCGAACAATCCCCAACGCCACCGGCAAACCCAATCCGCGCCGCCCTGGCTTCGTCGAAAAAAACGGCTCGAAAATCCGTTTCAATGTCTCTTGATCCATCCCTAAACCGGTGTCCTGCAGCAACAATGTCGCATAAGAACCTGGCAACAACGGCGTGTTAGTTGTATATTGCCAATAACTATGATCTTGCCAGCCAATCTCTAACCGACGCGTCGCTAAACCTATTTGCCCAATATCCCCGGCCACCATCCCCTCCACACTATTTTTAATAAAAATTCCCAACATCGCCGCTAATTTTTCAGGATCACCCTTTATCCAAAATGGCTCCGATTCCAGCACCATCTGCCACTCAACCCGCGAACCACATAACTGTTGCCATAAACCATCCCGTTCTTGCAAAAACAGATTCAAATCAAGAACCTCTTCCCGCCGCTCGTGATGACCGACATAAGTCAATATCTGTTGGTTTAACTGCCGCGCACCATTAACCACAGACTCCAATGATTCAATATAGGCCACGACCCCAGCGGGAACATCGGCCAAGGCTGGGCGTTTGTTTTCACTCTTATTTTGTTGCAACACTTGCTCAAAATGGTACCCAACCCCCTCGGCCAACCTCTGCAACGTCGCCATCTTTTCTGACCGATACAACATATCCGCCATCTGCCGCTGAGCCGTAATATCCCGCCCCTCCAACAACAACAACTCCACCCCACCATCATCATCCGAAATCGGCTTCACCGAGAACTCAACCAATCGTCGCTGCCCATCCATCGTCAACAACTCCGTCTCAATATTTTTAATCATCTCCCCCTCGGCCGCCAACGAAACCGCCGCCTGTACCTCATTCCGACTCTCCCGCGACGTCGCCATTCCTGATAACGCTTCCCAAATCGGCTTCCCTCGCACTTCAGCCAAACTAACCCCCGTGAATGCCAACGCCCGTTCGTTCGCTTCGAGCAAACGGCCGTTAACATCCAACAACCCTAACAAATGAAACGTTTGTCGAAAAATAGCCCGAAAACGACGCTCACTATCCGCCAACGCCCGCTCCGCCTGCCGCCTCTCCGTAATATCTTGCCCTGAGCTAATCGTCCCTATAATCCGTCCTCGCTCATCACGTAATGGCGCATTATGCCACGCAATTAAACGCTCATCCCCTTCACGAGTCAAAACTGGATTTTCTCCATAAACTGCCAACCGCTGCTGCCCGCGACACACCTCATCAAATCGTTGCCAACTACTCTTCCGTAATCGATGTGGTAAACAGGTCATAAACCAATTCTTGCCTAATAGTTCTCCCTCATCATACCCTAACAAC
This sequence comes from Anaerolineae bacterium, assembly GCA_035459145.1. Lineage (GTDB taxonomy): Bacteria > Chloroflexota > Anaerolineae > Promineifilales > Promineifilaceae > DATHYN01. The sequence goes on from DATHYN010000225.1 coordinate 8,435, forward strand.
TGCCACCCCTTGCGATTAATCGTTGACACCCGCCCTTCTCGATCTAAAATCAAAAAGATCACTTCAGCAATATCTAAATATTGTTGCGCCAAATCTCGCTGATGCCGATAAGATACTTCCATCTCCTGATGTCCTTGAAAACGACGTGCATTTTCTAAGGCAATCCCCAAATGACGACCAAACGCTGCTACCGCCTCCATATAACTCCTTTTAATATCTCCACCCAAATACACTAACCCCAAACAATCATTTTGATACAAAATAGGCGCATAAATAACCGGTGCCACCACTTCGGCCTCCGGCAATGCCAATAACCCCTCAATACCTACTAATTGTAACCAAATCGACCGATTTTCTCCCATTGCCCAAAACGGCTCTAACGTCCCTAATACTTGCTGAAACACCCCCCACTGGCGCACATCAAAACGGCCAGCATAAATCTCGGCCTCTATCTTATCATCCCACCGAGCAATTTCCGCTCCAATTTGCGGTGCGGTAACCACCGCCGCAAACTCAAATTGATCCCCCATCTCCTCCAATAACACCACCCCACCCCACAAACCCAATTGCTGAATATGCTTTTTAAAGGTAATTAATACTTCATTACGGGCATAAGCAGCTGTTTGTAAAGCCATCCCCACTAAATCTAATTTTCGCCAAAACTCAACTGTTGAACGCATGACACAGCCAATTTGTAGTGCAATAATAAACAACGCTTTAATCATAAAGCAAAAAATGCTAAATGTCACATTTTATAATAAGTTACCAACGTTTGCCTACTTCAATTAAGTTTAGACTACATATAATAACCTGAGTTCGACAATTCCCCCCCTCCTCTCAACGTCATTTCGAGCGCAGTTCAATCCGCCCCACCCTCAACAAGCCTCACCCCTAAATCAAGGATTGAACGAAGTCGAGAAATCTCCCCGAACAACACATTAACCAACTCATCCACAGGTTAAATTCATTATCGAACTCAGGTTATAATAGTAACTCCCCCCTCAATATCCTTCCTTAAATCTGGAACTGACCATCCTTATAAAATAGCTCACCATCAACCCGAATTTCACTATCTTGACGCATATCACAAATCATATCCCAATGTAACATGGACATATTGTTCCCACCCGCCTCATGAAAACCACGCCCCACAGCCACATGAATCGTTCCCCCAATCTTTTCATCATACAAAATACTTTTCGTAAAGCGATCAATCCCATAATTAGTACCAACCGCAAATTCACCCATCACCCGCGCCCCTTCATCTGTATCTAACATACTGATGAGGAACGCTTCATTCTTGGTAGCCGATGCCTTAACCACCCGCCCATCCTTAAACGTCAACTCCACCCCTTCCACTTCCCGCCCCTGATTAATGGCTGGATAACTAAACCGAATCCAACCATTGGCCGAATCCTCCACCGGACTGGTGAACACCTCACCACTCGGCATATTAGCCGTCCCATCCGCATTAATAAATGAACGCCCTTCAATCGATAGACTCAAATCAACATTAGGCCCCTTAACCGTCACCAACTTCTTCCCCTTCAACCAATCAATCAATTTCGCCTGCTCATCATGCACTTTCTGCCAAGCCGCCACCGGATCATCCTGATCCGCAAACGTCGCTTGATAAACGAAATCCTCAAATTCACTCAAGCTCATATCCGCCTCCTGTGCCAACGCTTGGCACGGATATTGTGTCCCCACCCAACGGAAATCTCCCGCCATCTCCCGCTTTTGAATAATTTCCATCATGCCCAACCGTGACAATTGCCGTGTCTGCTGTTTTTGCGGCGGAATATTACTCATAAACCGCGTATTAGCCGTGGCCCGAATCCCAATCGTGGCCGCAATATTCTCAGCTATCACCGCATCCATCGGGGAAGACCATTTCAATTGCTCTTCATCGGCATGACGCATAAAACCCTCGGTCAACACATCATCTTGCAAGAAAATAGTGGGATGGCCACCCGCTTCTAAAATAGCACGTTGTACCTCTACTATCAACGGCATCGCTATCGTACTCCCATTAACTAAAATCCATTCCCCCTTCTGCACTTTAATTGAATAATTAACTAAAATATTGGCTAATTTTGCCACCCGTGGATCGGTCATCCGCCACACTCCTTACAATACCTAATAAATAATTACTGGCTAAAATTGGTTATTAACCATCACCTCAAGTTTTCCCCATCTTGGACACTTTGTCAACTAGTAGTTCGATTGACCTCTCGTTGATTTGGTAGACATCAGGATCAAAGAATAAGGAATCAGCCACACCCATGACGAAAATGAGTCAAGGCACCCCCCTTTTGCACGGAGGTACCTTCTGCTGACGCCATCGACTAATTTCCCGGCATAATACCAAACGAAAACACCCCAATTTCTGCCGAATCGGCATTTGGGGGATAAGTACATCCAATCGAATGCACCTTATATACCCACAAATCCGTTGCCGGCAACACCCCCTCATCGGTGTGAGCCAAGCTGAACCCAGATGAAATCTGGGTCGCATCACCCAGATCAAAGTAAGGAAGTGAGTGACGATACAGCTCAAAACTAGTCGGACTGCCATGCAAATCTTGCCAAACTAGGGGCACATCTGCGCCCATGACGTCAGCGGTTAGGTTGTAGCTACACAACCCATCTACCCGCAAGCGCACCGTTCCCACATCGCTGTTAAAGAAATTGTTTATCTCGTAAGTGAAATGATCCCAACCCACATAGCCTATCGTTGGTGTATACACAAATGTGCCATTGGCATTTAATGCTAAAACACCATGGTCCACATCGCTCACCAACGATATAGTACGGGGCAGGTTGGCATCAAACAAATCATTTGCCATCACCCCCATCATCATTAAGGTGACAGACAACGAGCTATCTTGCGGCAAAACATATCTATCAGTAAAAGCAACCAAGCCGGTGTTAGCCGTGGTAATGCCCAAATTAGCGCTGTTATTATCTAAATAAGCATCATCAATAGCGGTAATAATGGCGCTATTGATAATGGTGCCCGCGGCCGACGACACAACCCCCGTGACAGTGATGTGTATCCGATTACCTGGCCCCAATGTCCCCAATGACCACGCGTAAGTGACGCCACCCGTCGCTGTAATCGGGTGTGACGAGGTCGCTACTGGATTCAAGATCGTAGCGGGAATGGTGGTGGACACAACCACGTTGTTTGCTGGCAACAACCCCACATTGTCAGCGATAAAGATCAAGGACACCACTTGCCCCGAAATAACCACTGTGTCTGTAATCTCTTGCGAGATAGCCACATTGACTACCTGTTCAGAATGAACGATACACACCATCTGCTCTGATTCATCTAGCGAAAAAGCGATGACAGGGGTGTCATTAACCGTGACATCCCCACCTGCTTGGTTAGAATCACAAACGATTTGACTGGTGCGCCACTGCCCATTGATCTGTTCGGCTAGGGTGAAGATGCCAGTGATACTATTGGATATAGTGTAGCTGTTGCCCATATCGGTGCCATCATCGAATAAAGTGAAGGTTTCGGAGACCCCCACTGGATCAGAAGTGAGGGTGAAGGTGACGGGAGCCGTGCTCTTGGGTTGGGCTTCTTTGATGATGGTGAGATGGGTAGGGATGGTGAGGTGGGCCAGGCCTACATTGTTAGTGGGGTCGGCATCAAGCGAATGGGTGATGGTGGCGCTATTAGCAAAGGTAGTGGCGGTGGGCACGAGTGTGCCAACCATAGTGATAATACCGCCGTCACCAATGCCCAAGTCGCCCACCTGCCATTGATAGCTATTCCCTGTGTTGGTCTGGGTTACAGCCACGTTACTGCTAATATTGGTGACCGCAAATTCAGTCGGAAGGTTGTCATTGATCGTGGTGAGGTTGGTGGCAGTCAACGATCCCGTGTTGGTAAACGTCAAGGTGTAGGTGATAGTATCACCGGGAAAAGCCACTGCTGGGTCAACTTCTTTGGCTAGCTGCACATCGGGGGCACAATCTTCATTGCGGTACACCGTTGCCACGCGATTACTCCCACTCCATCCAGCGAGGAGGATATCGAGGTCGCCATCGTTGTCATAATCCCCCCAAGCCACACTGCCATAGGAAACGCCAGCCAACCCCGCCCCGATGTCGGTGAAGATACCGGCATTATTCTCGTATACCTTTGCCACTTCATTACTCCCATTCAATCCAGTTAACAGAATATCGAGGTCGCCATCATTGTCATAGTCCCCCCAGGCCACACTGCTCTCATAAACCCCAGTCAACCCCGCCCCAATGTCGCTGAACATACCAGCATTATTCTGGTACACCTTTGCCACGGGAATCCCACTAGCCCACCCAGTCAACAGGATATCAAGGTCGCCGTCGTTGTCATAGTCTCCCCAGGCCACACTGCTAGCAAAAACCCCAGGCAACCCCGCCCCGATGTCGGTGAAGATACCAGCATTATTCTGGTACACTTTTGTTATGTCATTACCTCCATTCAATCCAGTGAGCAGAATATCTAAGTCGCCATCGTTATCATAGTCCCCCCAGGCCACACTACTTACTCTAGCCCCAGCCAACCCTGCCCCAATGTCAGTGAACATACCGACATTATTCTGGTACACCTTTGCCACAGATCCTCCCCCACTATCCCATCCAGCCAGTAGGATATCAAGGTCGCCGTCGTTATCATAGTCTCCCCAGGCCACACTGCTGTCGTTAACCCCAGCCAACCCCGCTCCAATGTCGGCAAAAACACCGGCATTATTCTGGTATACCTTTGCCTCTTTATTAATCGCATTCAATCCAGTAAGCAGAATATCGAGGTCGCCATCGTTGTCATAATCTCCCCAGGCCACACTGCCGTTGTCAACGCCAGCCAACCCCACCCCGCTGTCGGTGAAACTGCCAGCATTGTTTTGGTACACTTTCGCCACACGATTAGTTAAACTGTCCCGACCAGTAAGCAAGATATCGAGGTCGCCATCGTTGTCATAGTCTCCCCAAGCCACACCACCATCCCGAACCCCAGTCAGCGACACTGTGCTTTCGGTAAAACCACCGACACAGCGATTGGTCACAGAACCCACTGTAAAGCCCCATTGGGTGGGGGTTAAGATTGAGCCACCAGTACCATTAATGTCAGCCGTGGCTATCACCTGCACTTGCTCCCCCACAAACAGGTCGCGATTGGGGTTCAGGGTAATGGTGTCGCCAGTCACACTCAATGTGCCCGTCAGCAACCCACCAAATCCCGTATGGGCGGCAAAACTGCGGCTGACCACACTAGCTGTGGCCACGGCGGCATCAAAAGTAGCGGTGATGTCCGTGTCTACGGCCACACCCATGGCATGTGCAACGGGCGTATGGCTAGTCAGGTTAAGGCAATCACCGTTGCGATACACCTTTGCCACGGGCATATTCCCACTATCGTACCCCGTCAACAGAATATCAAGGTCGCCATCGTTGTCATAATCTCCCCAGGCCACACTACCGGCAGCCACCCCAGTCAACCCGGCCCCCATGTCGATGAATGTGCCGGCATCATTCTCGTACACCTTGGCCACATGATTATTCCCACTAACATACCCCGTCAGCAGAATATCGAGGTCGCCATCGTTGTCATAATCTCCCCAGGCCACGCTACTATACTGAACCCCAGTCAACCCCGCCCCAATGTCGCTGAAACTGCCGGCATTGTTCTGGTACACCTTCGCCACGGGAATATTCCCACTATCCAACCCAGTCAGCAGGATATCGAGGTCACCATCTTTGTCATAGTCCCCCCAAGCCACACTACTATACCGAACCCCAGTCAACCCTGCCCCAATATCGGTGAACGTACCAAAATCATTCTGATACACCTTGGCCACGGGATTACTCCCACTATCCCACCCCGTCAGTAGAATATCGAGGTCACCATCGTTATCATAGTCCCCCCAAGCGACACTGCTGTCATAAACCCCAGTCAATCCCGCCCCAATGTCGCTGAACATACCAGCATTATTCTGGTACACCTTGGCCACAAAAATACCCCCATTGAGCCACCCCGTCAGTAGAATATCGAGGTCGCCATCATTGTCATAGTCCCCCCAAGCGACACTGCTATTCTGAACCCCAGTTAACCCCGCCCCAATGTCGGCAAAAACGCCGACATTATTCTGATACACCTTTGCCACAGAAATGCCGGCATTTTCCCCCGAAAGCAGGATATCGAGGTCGCCATCGTTGTCATAATCTCCCCAGGCGACACTGCCATCCTGAACCCCAGTCAGCCCCGCCCCAATGTCGGCAAAAACGCCGGCATTATTCTGATACACCTTTGCCATGCGATTATTCAAACTGTCCCACCCAGTCAACAGAATATCGAGGTCGCCATCGTTGTCATAGTCCCCCCAGGCCACACTACCCTGCCAAACGCCAGTCAATCCCACTACGCTTTCGGTAAAGCCACCGACACAGCGGTTAATCACAGGCCCCGCCGTAAAGCCCCACTGCGTCGGGTCCAAGGTAAGGCCATCGGTGCTATTAATGTCAGCCGTGGCTATCACCTGCACTTGTTCCCCCGCAAACAGGTCGCGGTTGGGGTTCAGGGTAATGGTGTTACCGGTCACACTCAATGTGCCCGTCAGCAACCCACCAAATCCTGTATGGGCGGCAAAACTGCGGCTAACCACACTGGCGGGGGCCACGTCTGTCTCAAAAATAGCGGTGATGTCCGTGTCTACGGCCACACCAAGGGCGTGTGTGACAGGTGTGTGACTAGTCAGATTGAAGCAATCGTCGTTGCGGTACACTTTTGCCACGCGCATACTCCCATTATCCCACCCCGTCAGCGAAATATCGAGATCGCCATCGTTGTCATAGTCTCCCCAGGCCACACTGCCATAACCAATCCCAGTCAACTCCACCCCTCTGTCGGTAAATGTGCCGGCATTATTCTCATACACTTTTGCCACCCCACTATATCCATTATCCCACCCAGTAAGCAGAATATCGAGGTCACCATCATTGTCATAGTCCCCCCAGGCCACATCGCTTTGCCAAACCTCAGTCAACCCCGCCCCCATGGCGGTGAATGTACCGGCATTGTTCTGGTACATTTTGGCCACGGCACTACTCCCACTACCCCACCCAGTAAGCAAAATATCGAGATCGCCGTCGTTGTCATAGTCTCCCCAAGCCACACTACCGTACTGAACCCCCGTCAACCCTGCCCCTATGTCAGTGAAACTGCCGGCATTATTCTGGTATACCTTGGCAACATAACCACCCCCAACACCCTCCCCAGTCAGCAGAATATCGAGGTCGCCATCGTTGTCATAGTCCCCCCAGGCTACACTGCTTCGCCCGACCCCAGTCAACCCCACCCCAATGGCGCTAAAACTGCCGGCATTGTTCTGATACACCTTCGCCACGCGAACACCCCCAACACCCGCCCCAGTCAGCAGGATATCGAGGTCACCATCATTGTCGTAGTCCCCCCAGGCTACACTGCCATCCTGAACCCCAGTCAGTCCCGCCCCAATGGCGCTAAAACTGCCGGCATTATTCTGGTACACTTTCGCCACGGGAATATTCCCATTATCCCCCCCAGTCAACAGGATATCGAGGTCGCCATCGTTGTCATAATCCCCCCAGGCCACACTGCTGAGATAAACCCCAGTTAACCCCGCCCCAATGTCGCTGAAACTACCGGCATTGTTCTGGTACACTTTCGTCACGGGAATATTCCCGTCAGCCAACCCAGTCAACAGAATATCGAGGTCGCCATCGTTGTCATAGTCCCCCCAGGCCACATCGCTCTGCCAAACGCCAGTTAACCCCACCCCCATGTCGCTAAAGCCAGCGGCACAACGATTGGTCACAGGGCCTGCCGTAAAACCCCATTGGGTGGGCTTGGTCAACATCCCCACCGTACTGCTAATGTCAGCAGTGGCAATGACCTGCACCTGTTCCCCCGCAAATAAGTCACGATTCGGGTTCAGCGTAATGGTGTCGCCGCTCACACTCAATGTACCCGTCAGCAAGCCACCAAATCCCGTATGGGCGGCAAAGCTGGTGCTAACCACACTGGCGGTGGCCACATCTGCCTCCAAAACAGCGGTGATGTCCGTGTCTACCACCACACCAATGGCATTTGTACTAGGCGTGTAACTAATTAGGTTGAGGCAATCGTTGTTGCGGTACACCTTTGCCACGTACCCCCCCTCTAGCCCAGTGAGCAAAATATCGAGGTCGCCATCATTATCATAATCCCCCCAGGCCACACTGCCCAAACTAACCCCAGTCAACGACGCTCTGCTTTCGCTAAACGTGCCGGCCTTGTTCTGGTACACGGTTGCCACCCGATTACCCCCATTATCCTCGCCCGTCAGCAAAATATCGAGGTCGCCATCGTTGTCATAATCCCCCCAAGCCACACTACTGAACCGAACCGCAGTCAACCCCGCCCCCATGTCACTGAAGATGCCAGCATTGTTCTGATACAGAGTTGCCACGCGAGTACCCCCACTAACCCACCCAGTCAGCAGAATATCGAGGTCGCCATCGTTGTCATAGTCGCCCCAGGCCACACTGCCATACCGAACCCCAGTCAACCCCGCCCCAATGTCGCTGAAAATGCCGGCATTGTTCTGGTACACCTTCGCCACCGGATTACTACCACTATCCTCGCCAGTCAGCAGAATGTCGAGGTCGCCATCGTTGTCATAGTCGCCCCAAGCCACACTGCTAAACCGAACCGCAGTCAACCCCGCCCCAATGTCGCTGAAACTGCCGGCATTATTCTGGTACACTTTTGCCACCCGATTACCACCACTATCCTCGCCAGTAAGCAAAATGTCGAGGTCGCCATCGTTGTCATAGTCGCCCCAGGCCACACTGCTATCCTGAACCCCAGTCAACCCCGCCCCAATGTCGCTGAAACTGCCGGCATTGTTCTGGTACACCTTCGCCACCCGATTACTCAAAACGTCCCGCCCAGTGAGCAGAATATCAAGGTCACCATCGTTGTCGTAGTCGCCCCAGGCCACACTGCTGAGATAAACCCCAGTTAACCCCGCCCCAATGTCGCTAAATATACCATCATTGTTCTGGTACACCTTTGCCACCCGAGTCACCCCATCATACCCAGTCAACAAAATATCGAGGTCGCCATCATTATCATAGTCCCCCCAGGCCACACCACCGGTATAAACCCCAGACAGCCCCGCCCCCATGTCGCTAAAACTATCCACACAACGGTTCGTCACCGGACCGACCTTAAAACCCCACTGTGTCGGGTTGGTCAGGCTCATGCCGCCAGTGCTGCTAATGTCAGTTGTAGCAATAACCTGTACTTGTTCCCCCGCAAACAGGTCGCGGTTTGGGTTCAAAGTAATGGTGTCGCCCGTCACGCTAAGCGTGCCAGTCAGCAACCCGCCAAACTGGGTATGGGCAGCAAAACTGGTGCTAACCACACTACCCTCGGCCAAATCCGTATCAAAGGTAGCGGTTATGTCACTATCTACCGCTATACCAATGGCATGGGTAACAGGCGTGTGACTAGTCAGGTAAAAGGAGGAAAGAGTTGTTTCAAGTTGTGCCTCTTTTTGAGGGTTGGCCTGCGTGTTAGATGGGGTCAATAATAGTAAGGTGAACAGGGAAATACCAGCCATTCCCAATACAAACAAACCAATTTGGTTACGTTTCAACATTAGAATTCCTCCAGGGACACGCTGTTGTTATTAAGTTAATGCTTAGATTATATGTAACCAGCCAGTTGCTGGCAAAAAGCAATGTCAATTCTCAACAAAACCGCTTCATTTTTCTACGCCGATGCCTTTCCCACCCAACCATTCTTAAACTCTAGCCCCACTCCTTTTGTTAGGTTGTGTTGACATGTCTGGGGCAAGACATTCCCACGGTACTTCTGTTTTCGCGTATTTTTGGGCAGCTACTCACCGCCCAAAAACTTGCTTTTTCACCCAAATCAGCTTAACATCCAGACAAGAAAATCTTGCCCGCTCCCCAATCAACCACCTAATTCCGCCTCGTCATCATCCCCCTTAAAAACTGTAATAAAATTAAGTTGATTTTCAAAAGGTTTCATCACTTTTTCTCGCAAATCGCCTCTGCTAGGCGAATACATTTGTGCAAATATTATTTGGAAATTTACTTAAACAGGCCCTAACTACCATGTTCAATAGCCGTCTCACCTCTCTCATTCGTAAAGAATTTATCCAAATCTGGCGCGACCCCCGCGCCCTCGCCATCACCTTCCTCATGCCCCTCATTCAACTCTTCCTCCTCGGCTACGCCGCCACCAACGACGTCCGTGATGTCCCCCTCGCCGTCTTCGACCAAAGCCAAACCCCCGCCTCGGCCAACCTCCTCACCGCCTACCAAACCTCCGACTACTTCCTCCTCGCCCACTACGTCCAATCAGAAACCGACCTCATCACCCTCATCGAAAGCAACGACGCCCGCGCTGGCCTCATCATCCCCCCCGATTACTACGACCACATCACCGCCCACACCTCCGCCCCCGTCGCCTTCATCATCGATGGCTCCGACCCCACCGTCGCCGGCACCACCCTCGCCGCCGCCACCCTCATCGCCCAAGCCCAAGCCAGCCAACTCACCATGCAACGCCTCGCTCGCCGCGGCCTCGCCAACGCCACCAACCCCGCCATCATCGTCCACACCCAAGTCTGGTACAACCCCGACCTCGTCAGCGCCTACTACATGATCCCCGCCCTCATCGGCCTCATCATCCAATTCCTCGCCACCATGCTCACCTCCACCGCCATCGTCCGCGAACGGGAAAAAGGTACCATCGAGCAACTGATCGTCACCCCCATCCAACCATGGGAACTCATCCTCGGCAAAGTCATCCCCTACATCCTCATCGCCTTCTTCGACATGATCCAAGTCCTCATCGCCGGCGTCCTCATCTTCGGCGTCCCCATCAACGGCAGCATCCCCCTCCTCCTCACCCTCTCCGCCCTCTTCATCTTCACCACCCTCGGCCTCGGCATCTTCATCTCCACCATCGCCAACACCCAACAAGAAGCGATGCTCCTCACCATGTTCACCCTCCTCCCCTCCATCTTCCTCTCCGGCTTCTTCTTTCCCCTCGCCGCCATGCCCCCCATCCTCCAATGGCTCAGCTACGCCGTCCCCCTCCGCTACTTCCTCATCGTCGTCCGCGGCGTTGTCCTCAAAGGCGCTGGTGTCGAAATCCTCGCCCCCGAAATCTTTGCCCTCATCATCTTTGCTCTCGTTATTATCATCGCCGCCTCCGCCCGCTTCCGCAAACGTTTAGATTAGGAAATTTTTATGAAAAAGATACCCACACCCATACGCCTTCTCCCCATCGCCCTTGTCATCCTTGGCGCCAGCTACTGGTACCTCTTTGTTCGTTCTCAGCCCCCCACCAACACCCTCGCCGCTTCCGGCACCATCACCACGGCCCAAATCCACATCAGCCCCGAAATCGGCGGCCGCGTCACCAATATCTTCGTCACCAAAGGAGACGAAGTCACCCAAGGTACCCCCCTCCTCACCTTCGACACCGCCCTCCTCGCTGGTCAACGCGACCAAGCCGTCGCTCGCCTCGCCGCCGCCCAAGCCAACCACGACATGCTCCTCGCCGGCCCCACCGAAACCGATCTCCAAGCCGTCAACGCCGCCGTCACCCGCGCCCAAACCACCCTCGACACCCTCACCCAACAAAAAATAGACGCCGAAGACAAACAAACTGAACTAGAGACCGACATCGAAACGCTCAATGAACAAATCATCACCGCCCAAACCATCACCACCACCCCGCCCAATCTCGCCCCCCTCACCACCCAACTCGGCCTCCTCCAACAAACAAACCAACTCCTCACCACCCAAATCAACAGCCTCGACGCCCAAATCAGCATCGCCCAAGCCGGCCTCGACGCCGCCCTCGCTACCCAAGCCCAAGCCCAAGCTGGCTCCCGCCCCGAACAAATCACCATCGCCGCCACCCAAGTTGACCTCGCCCAAGCCGCCCTCGACCTCCTCGACCTTCAAATCGAACGTCAAACCCTTCTCGCCCCCGCCGATGGCACCATCCTCGCCCAAGCCGTCGAAATCGGCGAATTCGCCCCCCCTGGTAGCAACACCTTCGTCCTCGGCCAACTCACCGACCTCTCCATCACCGTTTACGTCCGCGAAGACCAATACGGCGCCATCACCCTCGGCCAAACCGCCACCATCACCGTCGACTCCTTCCCCGATAACACCTTTTCCGGCACCGTCCGCCACATCGCCGACCAAGCCGAATTCACCCCCCGCAACGTCCAAACCGCCGAAGGCCGCGCCTCCACCGTCTTCGCCATCGAACTCACCATCACTTCCGGCCACGACAAACTCAAACCCGGTATGCCCGCCGATGTCATCTTTGACACCGACTAACCATGATTAAAACCACCGACCTGACCCGTCGCTTCGGTACCACCACTGCCGTAGACAACCTCTCCCTCACCGTCAACAGCGGCGAAATCTACGGCCTTGTCGGTCCCGATGGCGCCGGCAAAACCACCACCTTTCGCCTCCTCGTTGGCGCCCTCCTCCCCGATGCCGGTTCCGCCACCATCGCCAGCTACGACCTACTCACCCAAATCGACCACATCCGGCAACAGATCGGCTATCTGCCCCAACGATTCAGCCTCTACGGCGACCTCACCGTCGCCGAAAACCTCCGTTTCTTCGCCGAGCTCAACGGCACCCCCGCTAAAGAGTGGCAACCACGTCGTGATGAGATGTTGAAATTTGTTAATTTGGCCGAGTTTGCCCACCGCCGCGCCGACCAACTCTCCGGCGGCATGAAACAAAAACTCGGCCTCGCCACCGCCCTCATCCACCGCCCCCGCCTCCTTCTCCTCGACGAACCCACTGGTGGCGTCGACCCCATCACCCGCCAAGATTTCTGGCACCTCATCACCCAAGTCGTCATCAATGAAGGCGTCACCGTCCTTATCAGCACCCCCTACATGGACGAAGCCAGCCGTTGCCACCGCGTCGGCTTCATCCACAACGGCCGTCTCCTCACCGTCGGCTCCCCCCAAACACTCATGAACCAACTCAACGGCCGCCTCCTCAAACTCGTCGGCTCTCCCCGCCAACCCCTCCGTCAACTCGCCGCCCAAGACCCCGATGTCCTCGATGTCCAAGCTTTCGGTGCCAAACTCCACCTCCGCCTCCGTCCCAACACGGCCAACACCGTCATTCCCCGCCTCACCCAAACCATCACCGCCGCCGGCCTCACCCTCACCCAACTCGAACCAATCGAGCCCACCCTCGAAGATTTCTTCATCCATCTACTCAGCGAGCAACCATCATGACCCACGCCATCTCCGTCCACAACCTCACCAAAACCTTCGGCGACTTCACTGCCGTCAACAACGTCACCTTCGACATCCCCCACGGCCAAATAATCGGCTACCTCGGCCCCAACGGCTCCGGCAAAACCACCACCATCCGCATGCTCCTCGGCCTCCTCACCCCCACCGCTGGCTCCGGCCAAATCCTCGGCCACGACATCACCCACCAAGCCGAACAAATCCGCCCCCACGTCGGCTACATGTCCCAAAAGTTCGCCCTCTACGACGAACTCACCACCCAAGAAAACCTCAACTTCTACGCTGGCGTCTACAGCACTCCCCAACCCCAACAACGCATCAACCACCTCCTCGACCAACTCAGCCTCACCCCTTACCGCCACCATTACGTCCACGAACTCGCCACCGGCTGGCGCCAACGTCTCGCCCTCGGCGTCGCCCTCACCCACAACCCCCAACTCATCTTCCTCGATGAACCCACCGGCGGTGTCGACCCCCAAGCCCGTCGCAACTTCTGGGACATCATCTACGACCTCGCCAACAACGGCACCACCATCTTCGTCACCACCCACTACATGGACGAAGCCGAATATTGCGACCGCCTCGGCATCATGTACCGCGGCCAACTCCTCGCCCTCGACACCCCTGCCAACCTCAAACAAGACCATTTCCACCACGACCTCTGGCAAATCACCACCCCCCACTACGCCACCATCCACACCACCCTCGATACCGCCCCCCACGTCCACCGCGTCACCATGGCCGGCAACCGCCTCCGCGTCACCACCACCAAAAATGAACACACCCCCACCACCCTCGGCCGCATCATCACCCACCACCACCCCATCACCCCACCCACCATCACCCCCGTCCAACCCACCCTCGAAGACATCTTCATCACCCTCGCCAGTGAGTAATCGTATGATGGTTCAGCAACGGCCGTTTCCCCACCAACACCTTCACCACAGCCACCTATTTCTCTTTTGTTTTACCCTCTTCATCCTTTTTTGTCTCCCCACCACCCTCTTCGCCTACTCTTGCTCCGACACCCCCACCGACGCCTATCAACTTTTCCTTGACAACAAACACTTTTACGTCCGCTTCCGCCACGATCCTCAAAGCGCCCAACAGGAAGATACCCTAGACAACACCGAATTCGCCCGTTATTCACCCGCTAACGGCATTTGGTACTACCATGAATTTGATACCCCTCTCGCCCTCACCATAACCCAACAATTCAACCCCAATCTCCCCACTATTCAAACCAAATGCCTTACCCGCGACCCTAATATTTGCTACCAAATCAAAAACGACGCCAAAATCTACCAATCTACAGATGGCGGTCAAACTTGGGGTATTGCTTGGCAACACCCTTTCGGTCGCCAGCATTTCATCACGTGGCTGAATCAAAGACAACTTATTAACTGTGCCCCTAGTTCTCGTCGTTTCGGTCCCTTCGACCTTGCCATCCTTGAAACCGGTAACACATATTTTGTCGCCGCGACTTTCGGTAACGAAGGCATGCTCTTCCGCGACCATAATGGACACTGGCTTAATCAATCGACCTATTCTGCCCAACCTACCCGCTCTCAATCTATCTTCCCCGCCACCATCTTTTACGCCTATTACGAAATAGCCATTATCCTCAGTACCCTCTGGGTCTTATCAATTCTCACCTATCGCTACTATAATAATATGCCCCTTTTCCCCCTCTTCGGTCTCACCATCCTTCTCGAACTCGGCCTAATTATCGCCATTATCACCCCCATTCTTTACCTCTGCCTTATCTATTCCCTTTATTTAGGCATCATTGTCATACCTATCGCTTGGCTCGCGCTTTGGTTCCACCCCATCAGCATCATCATCCGATGGCAAAATCATGACCAAACCCCAGACGCTTTGAACTATTGGCTTTTCACCTACACCACTATCCTAATCCTCACCATCCTCATCATAAACCTCTGGACAAACGGCATCATCCCCCACTATTATCTAGCCCTAACCCTCATCACCATCAGCGCCACCCTCACCATCTACCTCAGCCATAACTACCTCACTAAAATCACCACTCAACACCCAAAATCTGTCTAATCTCTCTCATCCTCTCGGCCCCCTCCCCCTCGGCCCAGCTAAACGTAACGGCGAGGCATTGCGCGCCTAAATTAACCTGCAACTTCAAACATCCTCTCGCGCAATGCCTCGCATCTCGCTGCCTCACCTCCCGACTTATCTTAAATCCCCACCGCCGTCCCCCTCACCACAATCCCCCCCGTCTCCGGAATCTCCACCATCAACAAACTCGGCCGCCCCATCACCTCCCCCTGCCGAATCACCAACTCCGCCGGCACCGCCACCAACCCCGCCTCCCGCAAATACCCACCCAACGCCGCCGCCGCCGCCCCCGTCGCCGGATCCTCCACCACACCCCCCACCGGAAACGGATTCCGCGAATGAAACACCCCCGCCGACTCCCGCCAAATCAACTGCAACGTCACCAACCCCTCCCGCGTCATAAACTTTTTCAACTTCTCAAAATCATAATCCAAATCAGCCAACCGCTCGGCCGTCTCCACCGCCACCACCAAATGCCACGCCCCCGCATACGCCCGCACCACCGGAATCTCCTTATCCAAATCCCCCACCGACCACCCCAACGCCGCCAACGCCTCCCACACCAACGCTGTCGACACCTCCTCATACCGCGGCGCCACCGATGTCAACGCCGCCTCCCACCGCCCCTCCCGCTCGGCCACCGCCACCACCACTTCCCCCGCCTGCGTCGCCAACCGATACGCACCCGCCCCACTCAACCGCCCCAACATCACCCCCGACGCAATCGTCGCATGCCCACAAAACGGCACCTCCATCTCCGGACTAAAATACCGCACCGTCCGCGCCTCCCCCACCATCGGGGCCACAAACGCCGTCTCCGAATACCCCACCTCGGCCGCTACCCTCTGCATCTCCGCCTCCGTCGGCAAAACCTCACCCACCCATACCCCCGCCGGATTCCCCCCCGCCGGATCCTCTGTAAATGCTGCCAAACGATACAATTCACCCATTATAATTACTCCTTAAAATAAATAATCTAAAATTCTGTCATTCCTATGCAGATGCTAGCCACTATTCTTATGGCAACCAACTCATTTACAGCCCGATCAGGGCTGTCATACCTGCGCAGATGCGCTCCGCTTTTTTTATGTCAACCAATCACTTACAGCCCGATTAGGGCTGTCATCCTCGCGAAAGCGGGGATCCACGCCTAAAATCACCTTTATTTCGGCTTCGTTCTCCGCAAATCCTACCTGCTCAACAAAAACGGACAGCATCTGCGAAAGCAGGTATCCACTCCTAAATTCACCTTCATTTCGGCCTCGTTCTCCGCAAACCCTATCCCCCTTAACGCAACTTCCCTAAATCAATATTAACCACCGCACTCGTCATATAATGCAACCGAAACTGCACATACGACGGGACCGCCTCGGCCGTCGGCTGAAACGCCACCCACCCCTTCACATGCTGTTGCGGCGCACAAATCGCTTCCCGCAACTTCCGTGGCGCATCATCCTCATAAAACTGATTCCGTAGCTCAAACTCATACATAAACCCCTCCGTATCAAACAACGTCCACTGACTCAAACGAAACTTTAACGGCGCCGACCCCTTATTCGCATACTCCACCAAAATACGCAACGATGGCACATGCTTCGGCGTCGTAATCCCATTATCATAAATCACCGCTTCCTTCACTTCATGCACCCGAATCGCCCCACCTTCAATATCCGCCCACTCTTTTAACCCAACTTTTTGCACACTCATCTTGTCACCATCCATATCTAAGCCACCCATCTCGGCCAACTTCCGAATCAATCGCTTACGCCACACCTTAGACATCATCCACTCCTTCCCCCCCAATCAACCATTGCAAAGATATCCCCAAACCCGCCCTCACTAAACGATAAACCTACACATGGTAGTTACTGTCACTTGTACACGGTACACTTGTCACTGTACTGGGCCTAACTGTAATCATAGGGAGTCGAACCCTAGACGCTGCCCCGCACGTCAACCATTGACGATATAACCCCATCGTCAGGGTTTGTGTTCGCCTTTATCATTTAGCTACCAACATCTTTGCTCTTACAATAACTCAGTCGACCAATTAGTCGCCTGAATTCGCGCGTCCAACTCACGATGTTCACGCGCTAGGTCATCCGCTTGCGCTTGCATTGCGCCGGCCGAGACTGTGCTCACAAACTTCACCTCAGACCGACTAAACCGATTACGACTAACCACCGCCTCCGCCCCCACATCCCGATAAATCCGATGCCGTGTCGCCAAATTATCACGCACCGCCAACGCATCCGCCAACGTCAACCCATCTTCCAACTCCGTCTGTGAATTAGTCCGATTAATCCGCTGAATCAAACCCACCAACTCACCACTATCCCGCTCTAAATCAGCCAACAACTTCTGCGCATCCTCGGCCGGTTCATCCCCCTCCTGTATCATCACATTGGCCACAATCCGGCTCTTCAACTGCTCGATCCGCTTCTGTAAATCCGCCCGTAAAATTAATGCTTCCGCTAATTTCATAACCACACTTACTCCTGTATCACCAAATTATCGTTGCTATCTTCTGCCTCTAACGCCACCAAAAAACGGGCCACCGCCGCCGCCACCTCTTGCCGTCGCGACACCACCATCACATGCGTCCCCCGCTCAATCGTCCGCAACTGCGCCCTCGGCACCCGCCGCAACGTATCCAACGCCACCTGATACGGCACAATCACATCCCCCGTCCCATGCACCACCAAAGTCGGTGCCTGAATCGCCTCCAACGGCATATGCCGCAACCCCACCAACACCTCAATATCGTTCATCACCCCCTCCCGCCAATCACTACTCGGAAAAACGTCTCTAAACAGATGATTAAACAACTGATCGTTATAATAATCCCCCATCAACCGCACCAACCCACCTAACCCAAACCGCATCACTAACCATACCAAAAAATCCGATGACATCATCACATTCAGCAACCACAACCACCCTGGTGCTGGCTGTCTATCCTTCAAACTCGGCCCATGCGCCGACACCAGCACCAACCCACGACACCGCTCCGGATAATCAATCCCAAACTGCAACGCCGTAATCCCCCCCGCTGATAATGCCACCACCACCGCTTCATCAATATGCAAAAAATCGAGTAAATCCCGCACTACACTCGCCTTCCCCGCCAATGACTCCCCCGTGCGCAACGGCGTTTGCCGATGACCTGGTCGCGACAACGTAATCACCTGATACCCCACCAACCCCAATAAATCAGCCACCGCCTGCCCCTGCTCATACCCCCCCATACCACCGTGCAACACAACCACCGCCGGCCCCGTCCCACGCAACGTATACTCAATCGGGCCTCTTTTCCCCGCCGCCACCTTACTATCCGCCCGCAACTGATTAATCACCGTCTCCTTTTCCTGACGCTGATACCAATACAAAGCCCCCAACCCAACTCCCAACAATAAACCCAATATCTGTTTACCCGATCGTCCCATTATGCTTGCCTTTTGCTCAACTCAGTGGTCAATAAGTTGCTAATAATTTATCACCTTATCATCAAAGATGAAAATTCCTCTACAATCATACAACATATTCCCCATACATAAAAGGTAACCACACACTATTCAATCGGAATCGGCTCCCCCATAATCGGCGCCGGTTCCGCCCACACCACATCCCACGCCGCCCGCACCGTCGCCGCCACCTCCCGCAACTCAAAC
Source organism: Anaerolineae bacterium (assembly GCA_035459145.1). Taxonomy (GTDB): domain Bacteria; phylum Chloroflexota; class Anaerolineae; order Promineifilales; family Promineifilaceae; genus DATHYN01. Next base: position 27,555 of record DATHYN010000225.1, read on the forward strand.
CACCGCACCGCAATATACGACTGCAAATCAGACGCCACTCCCACCGCTTCCACCCCTAATTGCCGACACGTAAACAACGCCCTCGGCAGATGAAACCCCTGCGTAATTAAAATCGCCTCATCAACCTGAAAAATATGCTTAGCCCGATAACAGGTATCATACGTCCGCCGCCCCGCAAAATCCCTCTGCAAATCCCCCTCGGCCACCCCCCGCGCCACCGCATACTCCCACATCGCCGTCGGCTCATCATAATTCTCAAACCGATTATCCCCACTCAACAACAACTTATCCACCCGCCCCGCCTCATACAACCCAATCGCCACCTCCATCCGATCCCGCAACACCGCACTCGGCCCCCCACTCCGATTCAACCCCGCCCCAAACACAACCGCCACCCGCGTTTCCGGCACCCCCTCCGCCGTGTAAATATATTGCCCATAATACCGCTCAATCCCCCACCGCAACCCAAACGGCATCACCATCGCCACCACACCAAAAATCATCACCAAAGCAACAATTCTTTTAAACAAAGCTATATAACGACTCAATCAATCACCTCATCTTAATATCATTAGGCGTAAATCGGACTCTATATCCACCTCCTAACTGCTTGTTATAAAGTGTCACCACGATCGAATCGCTCTCTTCATTAAAAGCGTAAGCTTCCCCATTAACTTCCAATGATTTCGCCTGCTCATAATATCCGTTCATTAATCCATATTGAGCAATAGGCAAAGCAACCTCTCTCGCTATATCCTCATCATTATTACCAAAAGCTAACGCAGTATCAACAACGATAACGAATAATGGTTCATCCTCAATAATAACAATTTTTACTTCATTAATAACCCATTCATTATCATTTATTACCCACACCTCATCAAACGCAAATGGTATTTCAATAAAACTTCTATTATTTTCAATATCGATATGACCTTCAGGCGTTGGTTGCAATGGTTGCACATCTAACACCAATTCATACGCTTCTACCTCAAAATAAGCTGTACGATGTGCCTCTGAGTCTGGCCCAATCGCTAACTCAACCCGATAATTTCCTGGCGGCAAGGGTGCCACTTCACTCCCCTCTAAATACGCAATCAGCTTATTATCTACCGTCCGGCCTACCTGCAAATGAAGTAGTTCATCTTCATGATACCATCGTATCGTAAAGGGACTATCACTACCAGATGTCATCAACAATGCGAACACATCTTCATTACCCATAAATACGTTTTGGCGTCCAGTAATAGCATTACCATCCTCATCAACTTCATCGGTAACAAGAAAATCCTCAATCCAAACACCGCCACCATAAAATTTCAATTCGAGAACACCTGCTATCAAACATACTCCCAATAACAATATAGCCCCACCAATAAACCATAAAGTATATTTTCTCTCTCTTGGCGACATCTTTGAATTTGGTTTATTCTCTACTTCTACCGCCTCACTTTCTCTTAAATCATCCCCCAATCGCCGCTCTAATAGCTCATCAGATTGAGCCATGGCTGACTCACTCAACTCTGATGCCTCATTTGCATCAACATTAGGCTCAAACTTATTCTCTTCACTCATTAATATATCTCCCGATCCCCACCCATAATAGCACGATACAATAACAACACACTAAATCTCACACTTTTTACAAATCCAATTACCGATCACCTCGATCTCTTTATTTTACGACTACCCACCAAAATATAAGTTTATCATAATCTGTCAATAACCCATCAACTCATCCCAATTACCATTTCTCCCTCCCCCACATACAAACATATTGACCATTACCAATCTCTTAGTATACTACTACCAATCAATCTCAAAACCACACCACTCCCCAGCGTAATTTTGACCGTCTCCTCCCTAACCAAACCGCCCTAAATAAAGACCAAAACGCAGTCGAAGGCACGCTAACAAACAAAATAAGCAACGAACATGAATATTTCAACCATTTCAAACAACAACCCAATAGCCCTCAAAATAATATCAGCTGCAATAATTGGCACCATATCCCTTTTTATCGTCTCCTATGCCCTCCTCTTCCTCTTCTTCGGCATCCCCACCGAAGGCCAAATAATAAGTGCCATCCCCCACATTACCAGCGGGCGCAACCATGTTGAACAGCAAGGCCGAGCCACTTACCATTTTAGCGACAACCAAGACAATCTAATTTCTATCACCATCCTGAATAGAAATATCGGCACCACGGGAGATATCATTCCCGTTATCTATATCTCTTTTTACCCCTCGCTGGCACTGATACACACCACCCAGTTAGAACTACTAAGCTTGGCCATATTCGGTTTTCTCGTTCCACTGGGGATACTACTACTGATCAATTTCATCATCGACCTGCAAACCAAAAAACCACTACCCGCCACCGACAAAAGACGCAAAGCCCACGAAAAACAGTTAGATGCGCAATTTAAACAACAAAAAATCTTGCCCATTATGTGTATCAATTGCAAACACAAAGAAGTTACCTATTCCCATTTTGAGGAAGTAAACAAAATTGGCGGCCAATATATTCAGGAAAACCACAAAAAGCGCCACGTCAAATGGGAAAGAACTTCCTCGTCATATGGTCTCTTCTTTGCCAAATGCGAAAAATGCGAAAAAGTACTTTCATTCGACCCCGATTTAATACAATAATGATATTCGTATCAAGTAAGTACTTACCATTCATTAATATCTATCTTTGCACAATCTTCTTCAATAGCAAGTTTCATTTCTGCAATCTCTGCTGAGGGTATTTGCCCCGCAAATTGCAGTAAATCATTGCCTTGTAACCCAACAACAGGTAACGGTGACAAATTCAGCTGTTGTGCAAATCGGAGAACCTCATGTTGCAACTCTTCCGGCAATGTTTGTAATTGTTCAACGACACGCTCAATAATACTGTCACTCATATAGTTAAAATCCTTTTAAAACCAATAATTATAATTGAAATATATTATAGTTTATCATAATCTGTCAACAGATATCTATCACAACCTACTCCCTATCTATAAACATACCCATATCCCCCCCTCGGCCCACCACCCCCT
>DATHYN010000226.1:0-3552 GCA_035459145.1 Anaerolineae bacterium
GGTGATGAGAGAGGTGATGTTAGGGAGCGAGGCCCGTTCGACAAGCTAAGGGCAAGCTATCGTGCGAGAGAAGGTTAGGCGTTCGCGGGTGAGGGTAAGCGCACGATGCCTCGCCGTTACGTTGGGGCTGGCGCCGAGGGCGGGGGATGGGGAGGGAGGGGGTGGAGGCCGAGGGGGGGTGATGAGAGAGGTGATGTTAGGGAGCGAGGCCCGTTCGACAAGCTCAGGGCAAGCTATCGTGCGAGAGGGGGTAATAAGTTTTTAGGAGTGTTAGGCGCACGATGCCTCGCCGTTACGTTGGGACTGGGGCCGAGGGCGGGGGGATGGGGAGGGAGGGGGTGGAGGCCGAGGGGAAGGGATGCGGGATGGAAGGTTAGGGGAGCGAGGCATCGTGCGAGAGAGGGTAATAAGTTTTTAGGGAGGGTAGGCGCACGATGCCTCGCCGTTACGTTGGGGATGGCGCGGGTGGTCTTTAGGTGGTCACGGATGGTTTTTAAGTGGTCATGGGTGGTTTTTAGGTGGTCATGGGTGGTTTTTGGGTGGTCATGGGTGGTTTTTAGGTGGTCACGGATGGTTTTTAAGTGGTCAGGGGTGATTTTTAAGTGGGTGGGAATGATTTTTAAGTGGGTGAGAATGATTTTTAAGTGGGTGGGGATGGTTTTTAAGTGGGTGGGGGTGGTTTTTAGGTGGGTGGGGGGTGTTGTTATGGATCAATGGCGACTTATAATCTGTTTGTGGTGCCTATTGGCTTAAAGAGTGGTGATGATTGGGGAGATTTCTCCATTCCGGCGTTCCCTTCAGTTGTTCGTAAGGGGCCATTAGGCTGGAGACGGGAACGCCTCCAGTCGAAATGACGAGGGGGGGGATTTCTTTATTTGACCGTTCCCTTTAGTCGTTGGCAAGGGGCATGTATATTAAACTGAGTTCGATAATTATAATTAAAGCCGATGTAAGTGTTGGTTAGAGTTCCTTCGACGGCGTTTTGGCGTCTGCCAAGAGTCATTTTGTTAGGGAAAAAGTGGCTAAAACTTCGCTCAGGAATGGGTTTGGGTTTTTGGATTATTTTGGTTATAGTCTATTGAAGCGGTTTTTAGCTTAATAAAGAGGTTTTAAGATGAAGTTAGTGACGTTTGCGGGTGTGGAAGGGGTGGAGATTGGTGTGTTGGGGAGGGGAAATGAGATTGTGGGGCGGTTGTGGGAGATTGGGATATTAGATAAAGAGGAGTAGATTGGGTATGCAAGCAGAAAGCTATGTCTTACGATTATTTCAGCCGAAGAGAACGGAGTATGAAGAGATAGTGCGGGTATATAATGTGGGGCATCCGGAGGAGCCAGCATCGGCCGAGGTGTGGCAACATTGGGACGCACATCGTTCCCCAGACAGCAATTTTCAGCGATATGTGGTGACATTAGCGGGTAAGATTGGGGGGTATGGTTATTCATTACGGACGGAACCGGGGGCAGATAAATTTCGGTTTGGGATTTTTTTATTACCGGAATGGGAAACGGCTGATTTGATTGCGCGATTTTATGATTATGTGATGGGATGTTGTTTGGCGTTGAAGCCAACGGCGTTGAAGCCAACGGCGTTGAAGCCAACGGTATTAATTTGTCAGATTGTGGAAGGGGAGGAGAGAAAACGGGCTTGGTTAGAGGCGAATGGGTTTCAGATTGTGATGCGTTATCCCTTGTCGCGTTTAGATGTTGATAGGTTTGATGAGACTCAGTATGAGAGATTGTGGCAAGAGGTCGCAGCGGAAGGGATTGAGGTTGTTGATTTGGTTGAGTTGGCCGAGCGGGATGCTGATTGGCAACGAAAAGTTTATGAGTTGGATATGTTATTAAGCAGTGATGTGCCGCGGCCAACTGTATTCAAGCCATCTACTTTTGAACAGTATGCGGGCCATATGTTTGGCGCATCGACATTTGTGCCAAAGGGTTGGTGGGTAGCTTTGGATGGTGATAAATACGTAGGGATGACGGCGTTATTTAAGTTGGGGGATGGGTTTAAACGGTTAGAGACGGGTTTAACGGGGGTGAGACAAGCGTATCGGCGGCGGGGAATAGCAATGGTATTGAAAAGTCGGTCGATTGCATGGGCGCAAGGGGTGGGGGCTAAATCGATTCAGACCTCTAATGAGGAGAACAACCCGATGTTTCAGATTAATTTACAGTTGGGATTTGAGGAACAACCAGCTGAGATTGATTGGGAGAAGGAAGTGTGATGGTGTGATTTGTGAGAGGGAGATCGTTTAGTCAAAACGATTGAGGAGGTCAAAGAAGATGAAATTAGTGACATGTTCAACACAGTTTGTAGCGGTTAATTTAATCGGGAGGTTTTGAGATGAAGTTAGTGACGTTTGAGGGTGTGGAAGGGGTGGAGATTGGTGTGTTGGGGGGAGATAGTGAGATTGTGCGATTGTTGGTGGGGGAGCGGATGGTGAAGGGGAAGGGGTCGGGGTATTTTAATGATATGTTGGCTTTTTTGCGGGGTGGGGTAGCGGCGCGGGAGGTGGCGGCGGAAGTGGTGGCTGGGGTGACGAAGGGTGGGGTGGCCGAGGCGGTGGTGTCGTTGGGTGAGGTTACGTTGCTGGCGCCGGTGCCACGGCCGGAATCGATACGTGATTGTATGTCGTTTGAGCAACATATTATCAATTCGATTCGGATGGTGGGGTTGGGGAAGTTGGGGGCATTGGATGAGATGGTTGAGCGGGTATTGGGGCGGAAGTGGACGATTGCGTATCGGGCGAATAAGGCGTGGTATGAACGGCCGTTATACTACAAAAGCAATCGGTTTTCAGTGGTGGGGACGGGGGCGGAAGTGCGGATACCGGCGGGATGTGAGCAGTTTGATTATGAGTTGGAGTGGGGTGTTTTTATCGGCAAGGAGGGGCGGGACATTCCGGTGGAGAAGGCGCATGAGTATATTGGGGGGTATACGATTTTTAATGATTTTTCGGCGCGGGATATGCAGATGAAGGAGATTAAGGGGCGGTTGGGGCCGGCGAAGGGGAAGGATTTTGATACGGGGAATGTGATGGGGCCGTGGTTGGTGACGCCGGATGAGGTGGCGGAGCCGTATAATTTGCGAATGACGGCGACGGTGAATGGTGAGGAGTGGTCGCGAGGGACGACGGCGGATATGGGTTGGAAGTTTGAGGAGATGATAGCCTATATGTCGCGGGATGAGACGTTGTATCCGGGGGAGTTTATTGGGTCGGGGACCTGTTCGGGGGCCGTGGGGAAAGGGTGTGGGTTGGAGATGGGTAAGTTTTTGAGTAGGGGGGATGAGGTGGTTTTGCGTGTGGAGGGGATGGGGGAGTTGGTTAATCGGGTGGTGTAGGTGTGTGTAAGTAAAGCAAGTAAGGGGCATTGATTGAAGAGGGGGCATCGGCACCTGGGGCGTGGGAGAACGTTTGTTGGAGATAGGTGATTAGTTCTTGGCGGGAGTTAAAATCGCACCGCATGTTTTGGGGATTGCTTATAAGAGGGTATTATAGCGGAGAATGGAGGGGGTGACGATTGGTTGGGGTGTGTTGCTTGAGGTGGGGG
>DATHYN010000227.1:0-17589 GCA_035459145.1 Anaerolineae bacterium
GTTTTTCGCACACCACCCAAACATTATGTTAAGTAATATAAGCTTTGTCGTCAATTTATCTATTCGCACCCCATTGTTCTGCTTTGGTTATTGTCAGATTTTAGGAAGGTCATTAGTAGTGGAATTTTACCCGCCCTCCTCCTTTGAAACCTGCCAATTGCCAACCTGATTTGTACTCCACATTAATTCCGCTTGCGTGCCTGAACTACCCACTCCAATCACCAAATCAGGGGCAACCGGTGCTTTTGCCCGCTCTCCCCATAAATAATTCGCTCCCCCCCCTATCCACCCCTCTAATTAACCATCCGCAACGTCTGCCCAATCTCCTTCACTGTCTCTAAATCCCCAGATCCACTTAACACCAAATACCGCTCCCCTATCGGCGTGACTAAGAAATAAAGTGGCTCTTCCGGTGCCTGTAAAATCAACACCACCGCCCGCCAATCCGGTGCCAACAACACCTCTTCCTCCGAAATCGTTTCAAAACCTGACCCTGACCACGCCTGTTTACGCACCGCCAAATACGCTTCTAAATCATGATGCGGCTCCCATGAATACACCTCCACACTCAATAACGTTTCCCCAGTCGGCACCGTATCAAAAGAATCACCCGGCCACCGGTCCCACGATGTAATATTAGCATAATAACCACGACTACCACCCACTTGCGGCGCATCCGCCGTCCACGCAATTGGATAATCCAATGCAAATCCAGCCGTCTCATCCGTAAACGTAGCCCATTCGCCAAAAGCGGGCGTTGCTGTTGGCATAACGAACACCGGCGTTGCTGGCACCAACTCGGCCGTCACCGACTCCATCACCCCCAACCGAAAACTATTAATAATTCTATTCGTCTCTTCCAAAACAGTCACATCACATCGCCCCGGCGCATCCACCATAACCGACAAGAAATAAGCCACCTCATTAACGATAAATACCGCATGTTGCCCCCTCGTTGTCGCACACACCGCCGATCCAAAGCGACCCGGCTCTTCGACAATCACCGCCGCCCCCTGCCATTTGCCATCATCACCCTGCACTTCAAAACTATTAATCTCGCTATCAGTAATGCTACGCAAAAACTCTTCTGGCGAACGAACCCCACGCTCGGCCAAATTCGTCACCACATCCACCGCCACCCCCAACGTCATATACCCATTATCATCTTGCTTCATAAAATAAGTCGCATTTACCTCTTCATCAATACGCGCCTCATTCGGAATCAACAACTGATACCCCCAACTCGGATGCATATACGACACTAAATTAATCGGTGCACTGTCACTCACCGCCACCATCGTCGGCGTCATCGCCACCGGCTCCCCTCCCTCGGCCGCCCCCACCACCGTAACCACCGGCTCAACCTGCCCCCCACTCGATTCAACCCCCACCTGAAACGTCCCACAACCAACCAATAAACCAGACAACAATAACCAACCAATCCCCACCAACATATTCAACATCTTCAATTTTGTTTTCATCACAACCTCGTTATACATAACTAAATATTAATAAGGTAGCGCGATTTGTTAAATCGCCAGACTTCCAACCAAACACCCCCTCTCTCCTGACCAACACAAAAAATCCGCCAAATCCCCAAAATCCGCGTCAAATCCCACCTAAAGGTAGCGCGATTTGTTAAATCGCCAACCTTCCAACCAAACACCCCTTCTCTCCTAACCAACACAAAAAATCAGTCAAATCCCCAAAATCCGCGTCAAATCCCACCAACCTTACTCAAACCAACTCCTAACTCAAGTGAAACAGATCCTATCAACCAACTTATCTACAACTCTTGACAGAACTGTCACACCCGCGCCGGCAAATATCTATCACCTTTATACCAGCTTTGTTTTCCGCGAATATAACAATAGGATACAACCCCACCGTTACCACAATATCATCAATTTGTTACGACTTGTTATGAACATGTTACCATTTGGTAACACAACCCTAAACCCCCAACTGAACCACAAACACCGTCCCCGCCCCCGCTCGGCTCCGCACCGAAACTCGCCCCCCATGACGTTCCACCACCGCCTTCACCAATGCCAACCCTAAACCACTCCCCGGCACCTGCCGCCCCCCCTCCCCCCGATACAACTCTTGCCAAATATAATCGATCTCATTCGCCCCAATCCCCGGCCCCGTATCCGCAATTTCAATAATCACAAACCGACCATCTTCCCGCGCCCGAACCTCAATCGTATCTTCCGGCCCCGTAAATTTCACCGCATTATCCACCAAATTATATACCGCTAAAAAAATCAAATCCCAATCCCCCACAATCGTCGGCAATGGCCACGGCGCTTGCGGCAAGCTCAACACCATCTTACGCCCTTCAGCTTCCGGCTTATCTTTGATTAACCCCACAATTTCATCTAACAGCTCACCCAAATTAATCTGAGTTCGCTCCAACGGCCGTGTCTCCAACTCCGCTATCTTACGCAAATCGGCCGTCAACCGACTCAACCGCACCGCCTGCGTCTCAATACTAGCCACCACCGCTTGGCGCGTCTCCGCCGTCGTCGCCTCCCTAAAATTAGCCAACGCCACCCGAATCGCCGTCAATGGATTCTTTAACTCATGATCTAATCGCTGCAAAAAACGCCGATGCGCTTTCATCGCTTTCCGTTGTTGCTGAATCAGCCCATTCTTGCGCTTCACCTCGGCCCAATACCCCACCCCCACCCCCACCCCCACCAAACAAGACAGCAACAACCCCACCAAAACCAAAATATTGTTACTACTCATCCGCAAATAAACGATCGGATTATACCAACCACTACGCTCCCAAATAAACCCACCTAAAAAACCTAACAACAACGGCACCCACACCAATACCCACACCCAATACCCCCGCCACCTACTAAACCGCCCCCCTTTCACGCCCCATCCCCTTTAACCACCCCCACAAAACGATACCCCTGTCCCGATACCGTCTCAATATATTGCGGCACGGTTGGATCATCCCCCAAAGCACGGCGCAATTCAGCAATACGGGTATCAACCGTTCGTGTCCCAGTCGGATAATCCCAGCCCCACACCGCATCTAACAATCGTTCCCGCGTCACCAATTCATCAGGATGTGTCATTAAATATTCTAATAACGCTATCGCTTTCGGCGTTAACGCCAACTCCTCGCCCGCCAACCACGCCCGATGCGCCGCTCGGTCTAAGGTCAATTGGGCACATGTTAAGGTTTGGGTGGTGGCTAACGGCCGTTGTCCCGGCCGTACCCGCCGCAACACCGCCCGCATCCTCGCAATCAACTCATACGGATCAAACGGCTTATTCAAATAATCATCCGCCCCCTCCTCTAACGCCATCGCCCGCTCCACCGATTCCCCCACTTGCGTCAACAAAATAACCGGTGTCCAATCCCCTTTCTGCCGCAACTGTCGCAACACCGCTCGCCCATCCATCTTCGGCATCAATACATCCAAAATAATCAAATCCGGCGCCAACGCCTCAATCGCCGCCAACCCCTCCACCCCATCATTCGCTACCCCCACCACAAAACCAGACCGCTCTAAAAAGGGGGCCAAATTCGACGTAATCGCCACCTCATCATCAACCAATAAAATCTTCGACTTTTCCCCACCATTATCCACCACCATTATCACCCTCTCCCTCATTCTCTAAACCACTTTTGTTGATATACCGATACCCCTTCTTCAACACTTGCATCAACGTTTGGACCTGAAACGGCTTGCTCATATACGCATTCATCCCTACCTGTAAACACGCCTCTCGATCAGCAATCGTCGCATTCGCCGTCAACGCAATAATATACGGCTGCTCATCCTCATCAAAATGAGCCCGAATATGCTCTGTAGCCTGTATACCATCCATCTCCGGCATCTGTAAATCCATCAAAATCAGATCATACACCTGCCGTTTCAACGCCTGAACCGCCTCTAACCCATTGGCCACCACATCAACCCGATAGCCTAAACGCGCCAATACTTTCGTCGCTAACCTTTGATTAATCCGATTATCTTCCGCTAACAAAATACGAAGGGGGAAATTCACCCCCATCTCCCGATCAAACTTACTCACATTGCCTTGCTTAAGCCCAGCTTGACCCTCGGCCGAAAACACCCCCACCAACACCTCATACAACTGCCCCATCTTAATCGGCTTCGTCAAAAAATGCACAAAATAATCACGCCGATCATCATACCCATATTGCCCCGCTGACGTCAACATAACCAACGGGAAATTGATGTTTAAATGTCGCATCGTCTCCGCCAACATCAACCCATCCATATCCGGCATATGCATGTCCAACACCCCCATGTCAAAACGATCATTATCCTTTAATATCTCTAACGCCTCTTTACCCGAACCTGCTTCATAAGATATCGCCCCCCAAGACTGTACCTGCCGCCGTAAAATCTCCCGATTCGTTTGGTTATCATCCACAATCAAAATAATCTTGTTTTCTAATTCCGGCTGCTTACCACGCAGAAAAACCGGTTCGCTATACGGTGCCTCTTCTGCCTGAATCGTAAAGTGAAATATCGAACCAACCCCCTCATCACTCTCAACCCACATCTCCCCCCCCATCATCTCCACTAAATGCTTACTAATCACCAAGCCCAAACCAGTGCCACCATACTTACGCGTTGTCGACGCATCAACCTGACTAAACGATTGAAATAGCCGATCCAACCGATTTTGAGGAATTCCAATCCCTGTATCCCGCACTTGAAAATGAAGTTTATGCCAATTATCTTGCTCACCATCTATTTCGGCTGTAACCACAACCGCAACTTCTCCCTCCTCAGTAAATTTAATCCCGTTATTTATCAAATTCGTTAAAATTTGTCGCAACCGTGTTACATCACCATAAATCGCCCCCGGCACATCTTCCCCAACACTGTAAACCAAATCAAGATGTTTTTTGTGTGCTTGATTAGCCACAATATCCAGCGCCGATTCCAGACAATCGCGCACATCAAACGGCTGTTGCTCTAATTCAAGCTGTTGGGCTTCAATCTTGGAAAAATCAAGAATATCATTAATAATATGCAACAACGCATCACTACTTTGCCGAATGGTATTGGCAAAATCCATCTGCTCTTCACTTAAATCTGTATCCAACATCAAACCCGACATCCCCACAACCGCATTTAATGGCGTTCTAATCTCATGACTCATATTGGCTAAAAACTCTGATTTAGCCAATGTCGCTTGTTCAGCAATCTCTTTCGCCGCCTTCGTTTCATTAAATAGATGAGTATTGGCCAAGGCTATCGCTACCTGATTAGCCAATGATTGCAACAAACTCGCATCCCCTTCATCAAAACCATCAACTTTGTCATCTTGCACCGCCAAAACCCCAATAATCTTATCATCAGCAATCATCGGAATAACAATCTCCGACCGTGCATCAGGCAAAATATCAACAGATAACCAATCTGGTTCCTTGGTCACATCAGGCACATAAATAATTTGCCCCGTTTTGACAGCCTTCACCATAATGCTTTTATTCGCCGTCAATGGCACCTGAAAATCCATCTCTTTAATCTGTCTACCAAATGGCGCACTACCCGCTTTGTTCACCAATCCCCGTGTGGGCACCTCATCATCAAATGCATTATTTAAAAGCATAATCTGCACATGATAATAATCAAATTGCTCTTTAACTTGATTCACCACCTTATCCAACAAACTGTCGATATCAAGAATGCCTGTCAATTGCCCACTTAAATTGGCAATCGTTTGTAATTTCTTTGTTCGCGTTTGAACTTGTTCCTCTAACGTATCAATCATTATTCGCAAACGATTCATCATCCCATTAAAATGATATGCTAACAAGCCTAACTCATCTCGACTGCGAACCGGCACCGGCTCAGTTAAATCTCCTTGAGCCACCCGATTAGCCCCCACCACCAAATCAGCAATCGGTCTCGTCTGATACTGCACCAACCACCACCCAAAAATCAATGAAATGGGCACCACCGCCAAAAACCCAGCTAACGAACTACGCAACGCCCGCTGTTGCCCCTCTTCCAAAAGTGCCGTATCGATCTCAATCACCAACAACCCATTAGCCCGGCCAAACTGATCCACAATTGGAGCATAGCCACGCAAAAAACGGGCATCATCCACATCGGTATGAATCTCAATCTCAATCTCTGTCTCCATTATTTCCGCTAAATTATCACTGACAAAAGCGCTCCTCTCATAAATAGTGCCAACACCCTGACGCAGTTCCGGGTCAGGATGCCCATCAACAACATAAACAAAGTTTCCGTTTTCATCTGGACGCACCGTATAAATACGTCTAATTGCATCACTTGTCGCTTGAGCAGTAAGAAGCGTCTCTAAGGTAACAGCATAAAAAGCAGTCGCTTCATCAGCCGGTGTCGAAATCAAGCCATGAAACCCACTGGATATCTGTGGTGTCGTGAAGTTAACCATATCACGTAACCGATCCGCTAACATCAGGCGCTGGCTTTCTTGCAGCCGAAAATAAACGCCGTAGGTCAACGCCCCTGACAAAATCAAAATCAAAATAGAATAAGAAATCGATAATTTGACACTTAAGCTAACATTTCGCACCAAACGTTTCATAATAACTCTATTCTGTATACCCCAAACTAGCCCGATAAGCCGCTAACTGCTCCTCGCGGCCAATCTCTTCCGTAATAAGCTCCCAACCAGTATAAATTTGGGTCATCGTCTCCTCAACCGTGAGCTCATCCGCTAAAAATTGAGCCAGCACACTATCCAATACCTCTTGCTGATACCGATTATTTTGTGGAATACGCAAATCAAGGGCCATATTAGGATTGTTAAGACTAACCCCAATTGCACTCAAATAACGCTCGGCCGTCGCCCGCTCCATCCCCGCCTCCAACCACAAACGATAATCAGAAAATTGCGAAATCCGATAAGGATTATAACCAGTTATACCAATCGTTACATCCTCATTCGCTTGCTCAGGCTGACTCATATATGACAAAAACGCATAAGCCAACGCCTGCTCTTCAGCCGTCGCAAAATTACTAATCCCACCCGCCCAGCCCCCAAAAGCAGCAAACGGCGCATGATTAATCCCCCCTAAAGCATACGGACAAACCGCTGGTTCACACCTGACGAGCTCCCCCGTTGCCCGCTCAAGCACCTGATTAGAGCCCGGCAACATCGTCGTCCCTAACTTCCCCTTAATCTGCGACTCGGGCCCAATTGATAATGTGCCTATATCACCCCAATCAATCGACAACGCACACCGACCCGCTACAAATAACGAACGTGTATCAGCCACATCCAAAGCCAACTCATTGTCAGCCCCATATTGATTCGTCTCTTTATAAATAGTTAAAGCCGCCGCAAATGCTTCATTATTAACCAACGGCGCCATCGTTTGCGGGCTAAAAAATGTCCCCTGCCGCGTACCTTGGCTTTGCAAATAGGGAGCCACAATTGACCAAAACATCCAATACGATTGTCCATTTTCTGTTTTAGCAATACAAGAACCATAATCAGCTTCCCCATCCCCATTGAGATCTTGATTATGAAAAATAGCCGCCATCTCGATATACTCTTGCCACGTCGTTGGTGGCGTTAAACCCGCCTCGGCCAACAAATCCGCCCGATAATAAACCAACTGAAAATCCCCATCCAGTGGAATCGTATACACACGCCCCTCATACGTTGCACTAAAATCACGGAAAAACGGGGCAATATCAGACCATGCCAACGCTTCATCATTCATAGCTAAATCAGTTAAATCCAGCAAATAGCCAGGAATCGTATAATCCACCAACCATTGCGGCGCAAACACATACGCTTGATAATCATTTTTCTGCGCTGACAAATCTGCCCACATTTGATCATATAGCTGATCAAATGGCGTTGTCTCAATCTTAACTTCAGCCCCAGTCAACGTTTGGAACTCGGCCGCCCGCCGCACCAATGGCTCCACAATCTGAACGCCATCACGGGTCAAAATCGTTATCGATTCCCCCGCAAACGGCCGTTCACCCACCTCTCCATTCCCACTCTGGTCAATCGATGATACCACCCCCCCTGTCACTGGCTCCACCTCCTCTCCACCACACCCAACCATTAACAAGGCCAAAGCGATAAAACCAAGGAGCTTTTTCAATGATAGCATATATGTCCTCTACTACGCCTAAACAATACAATTCACATAACGTCATAATTATAACGAGTTTCAACAAAAAGACGATTACCATACACAATCGCAACCCATTGTATCAAACAAAATAAACATTGACAAAACATAGACAAAAGTGATACAATAAACAAAGTCCCTTTCAATCAACCCCAAAACGCCGCCTCTCCCGCCATAGTCGCCCAAAAAATCTTGGACGCCCACCTCTCCCGCCATAAAGGGCAACTTGATTTAATCTAATAGGAGTAATTCTAATGCCTACTTTTGACTACAAATTCACCGTTAACGCCCCCCTCTCGGCCGTCGCTAACTTTCACAGCGATACACGCGTCCTCAAACGCCTCACCCCTCCCCCACTCTATATGCAAATTCACCAATTTGACCCCCTCCAAGAAGGTGCCCAAGCCCACTTTACCATGTGGGTCGGCCCCATCCCCCTCAAATGGCACGCTCACCACCATGATTTCGACCCCCTCCACGGCTTCACCGATACCCAAGTCGATGGCCCGATGGCTAAATGGGTCCACACCCACCGCTTCGACGCCATCAACCACAACCAAACCGTAGTCCATGAACATATCGAATTCGAGCACCCCCGCGGCCCGCGCGGCCTCTTCACCCGCCTCCTCTTTAACCCCCCCGGCCTCTACCTCCTCTTCACCTACCGCCAACTCGTCACCCGCTGGTACACCCGCCACGCCCAACCTAAAATCGCATGACCTCTAAAACCCAACCCCACACCGTTGTCATCGGCGCCGGCCTCGGCGGCCTCACCGCCGCCGCCCTCCTCACCCACGCCGGCCACCGCGTCACTGTCCTCGAAGCCCATGTCTACCCCGGTGGCTGTGCCGGTACCTTCTACCACAAAAAATACCGCTTCGACGCCGGCGCCACCCTCGTCGGTGGCTTCTACCCCGGCGGCCCCCACCACCGCCTCGCCGAAATCCTCGGCCTCGACTGGCCCATCCACCATGTCGACCCTGCTTGGGTCACCCACCTCTCCGATGGCCGCGCTATCACCCAATGGGCCGACCCCGACCGCTGGCAAGCTGAACACCAAACCGCCTTCCCCCACGCCAATCGCTTTTGGCGCACCCAAGCCCGCCTCGCTGATATCTCCTGGGATATCTCCTCCCGCCCCTTCCCTTGGCCCCCTCAAACCCCCCACGAACTACTCACCCTCGCCCGCGCCATCCGCCCCCGCACCCTCGGCGCCCTCCCCTACCTCACCCGCACCATCGGCCAACTCCTCCCCCAAAACGACCCCATGCTCCGCCAATTCGTCGATGCCCAACTCCTTATCTCCGCTCAAGCCACCAGTGACTATGCGAACGCCCTTTACGGCAGCGCCGCCCTCGACCTCCCCCGCCGGGGCGCCAACCACGTCCGCGGTGGCATCGGCGCCCTCGCCCAAACCATTGTCGATTGGCTTCGTACCCATGGTGCCGACATCCACTTCCGCCAGCAAGTTACCGCCATCACCACCGATAACAACCGTATCACCAGCCTCACCACCAACAAAGATATGTGCCTCAACCCCGATTATGTCGTCGCCAATCTCACCCCCTGGGCTCTCGCCAAACTGACCGAAGATGTGAACGATGACAACGCCACCACTAAACTCCAACAACAAATCGCCCAGCTAGAGCCCACTTGGGGCGCCTTCACCCTCTATCTTGGTATCGATGAAACCCAACTTCCCCCCGCCGCGCAACAATGCGGCCACCACCAAGTCATCGTCGACCCCCATAAACCCCTCGGCGAAGGCAACTCCGTCTTCATCTCCATCTCCGATGCCGATGACCCCAACCGGGCCCCCGCCGGTCACCGCGCCGTCACCCTCTCCACCCACACCGATATCGCCCCTTGGTGGCAACTGCGCCAAACGGAGGGTGCCGAGGATGCCTACAACCAACGGCGTGAACAATATGCAGACATGCTCCTCACCGCGGCCGAGCGCGCCCTCCCCGGCCTCAAGCAAAGCATCCGTCTTTGCTTGCCCGGCACCCCCGTCACCTTCGCCTTCTATACCCGCCGCCCAGGGGGCATGGTCGGTGGCTTCCCCCAAACCTCCCTTTTCCACGCCCGCGGCCCCCGCACCCCTTGGCGCAACGCTTGGCTCGTTGGTGACTCCATCTTCCCCGGCCAATCCACCGCCGGCGTCACCATCGGCGGCTTCCGCGTCGCCGCCGCCGTCCAACAAGTCGCCAACAGCTAAAAAGAGACTTTTTGTGGACTTTTCCCGGACATTTCTCCAAATCTCTCCCCTATAATAATAAACATCTTATCCATTCGCCCAATCAAGGAGATTCCAAATGAAAATCAAAACCAACATCAAAGCTGGTGGCTACACTTGGGCTGGCTAATCTCAATTAGCTAACACCCTAATTTTTTACTTAAATCAATCTTTAGTTTCATAGGAGATTCCCAATGAAAACCCAAACCAACATCAAATCTGGTAGCTATAGCTGGGCTGGCTAAGCCAACCAATCAATATCTAACAAAAAAAAGCTGATACTCATTGACAAAATATCACTGAGTATCAGCTTTTTTTACATTAGTAACCTATAACCAAACTAACCCAGAACATTGTCATTCCTGCGCAGATACTGTCTGTTTTTCTTATGTCAATAACCATTTACAGCTCGATCAGGGCTGTCATCCTCGCGAAAGCGGGGATCCACTCCTAAAATCACCTTTATTTCGGCTTCGTTCTCCGCAAATCCTACCTGCTCAACAAAAACGGACAGCATCTGCGGGAGCAGGAATCCCCTTATAACCTAACAACATATAGAACTTCCAATTTCTAATCAAATATAACCCTAACAACACAAACCTTACCCTAAACCAGCAAAAAAAATCCCCAAAATCCCCAAAATCCCCAAAATCCGCGTCAAAAACCACCAAACCTTCCTCTTATTACGCACAATCACCAGAGCAAACGCCACATTCTTTCGCGTACACTCTAATTAGTACAACCAACAAAACCACCCCTTGACAACTATCCACACACCACACTATACTAAAAATGTATCTATTGTCTATTTACAAAAGGAGTGTACATGAAAACACAAACCAACATCAAAGCTGGTGGCTATCTTTGGAATGGCTAAGCCAACCAACTAGTTAACACAAAAAAGCTGACAACTGCTGACGCTTCGTCAATTCAGTTGTCAGCTTTTTTATTTCCCCCTCCCAATCCGCTAAAACCCCTTCACCATACCAAAAACAACACCATAAACACCATCGCAACCAATAAAGCCGCCGCCGCAACTCAAAATCACGCCTCTGCGCCCACTCCTTCAATGTCAGCATCTCCCCCAAAAAATGAGACGCCCCCCCCCATCTGTACCGTCACAATTAACCTCAACTTTGCCCGCGTCACCGCCACATAAGCGACCCGCCGCTCTTCCTCAATCTCTCGCCAATCATGACTATGTCCCCCCATACTCACATTAAAATAAACCACACACGGCCACTCCTTCCCCTTCGCCTGATGAATCGTCGACAACACCACCTTATCCCCCTCATCTTCCCCCTCGGCCTCCACCCCCTCTCCATCCCCCACCTGCCCCGCCGCCAACTCCGCATAAAACCGCTCTACATCTTCATAATAAACCGCCACATTAAACAACACCTCCCACATAACCGCCGCCCCACCCCCATCCTCACCCTCACCCCCATCCCCTGCCAACCCTCCCGGCCAATCCCACACCCGTCCCAACTCCGCCAACACCGTCGCCACCGTCCCGCTCGGCAACATCGCCACCAGCCGCACCTGCGCCACCCGCTCTTTCCCCCCAGCTCCCAAAAGATGCCACAAATCCTCCTTCATCTTGTCGGGATGATAAACGGCCGTTAAACACGCATACACCACCCGCCCCACCCAATGCCGCCACAACGCCCCAAAATCAACCGCCGTACACGCCACCCCCACCTCCTGCAACGCCAGCGCCAACGGATAAATGTACGCCCGATACCGATGTAAAATCGCACACGCCGACCACTCCGCCCCCGTCGCCGCCTGCCACGCCACCACCTCGGCCGCCACCACCTGCGCCTGCGCCCACAAACTCTCCCCACCCACCACTCGCACCTCCCCCGCCACCGCCCCCGACCACGCCACCATATTTTTCACCACCCGCGTCTCGTTTCGCTGGATCAACTGCCGCGCCGCCGTCACAATGTCACGCCCACAACGATAATTCGTCTTCAAAATCACCGATTTCGCTGTCGGGTACCGCTCCAAAAACCCCAAAATATGCCCCACCTCCGCTCCCCGCCAACCATAAATCATCTGATCATCATCCCCCACCACAAACAGATGGTTCTCTGGCTGCGCCAAAATAGCCAACAGCCACATCTGCGCCTGGTTCAAATCCTGAAACTCATCCACCAACAAATACCGATACATCTGCTGATACCGCCGCCGCCACACCGGCTCCTTCAACAACAACCGAACCGCCAAATAGACCATATCCGTAAACGTCAACAATTCTGCCCGTGCCTGTTCCGCTAAAAACGCTTGAAACAATGGGGCCAACGGCCGTTCCTCCCCCTCCACCACCACCAACCTCTCCCCTAAATCCCAACACTCATTCTTCGCTTTTTGCACCACCCCCAACAACCGCAATCGCTCCCCCTTCGTCCCCGCACCATACCCCACTCCCTGCAACGCCCGTTTCAAAACGAACATCTCTCCATCCCCACCCATCTCAAACCCCCACCCCAAAATATCCCGCACAATCTGATAACCCAACGCATGAAAAGTCCGCACCGTTATCCCCACCATCCCTCGAGCCACCAAACGCTCATCCATCTCCTCCTGCGCCTTCTTATTAAATGCCAACGCCAAAATATGCTCGCGCCCCACCCCCTCATTCAACAAATGGGCCAACCGATTGGTCAACGTCTTCGTCTTCCCCGATCCCGCTGGGGCCAACACCCGCATCGGCCCCGACACATGGTACGCCGCCGCCGCCTGCTCTGGATCTAAATTATCATCAACCAGATACATCTCCCCCTCGGCCACCCGCACCAACCCCAACCGCTCCCACCCGAATTCCACCCGCTCCCCCTTACACCACACCCCACTCCCCATCATCGACAACAACGCCACCAACTGCTCCCGCCATAAACCCATCTCCACCTCCGTCGGCGCTTCATGCACCCCCCTCGGCTCAATCCCCCCCACCACATAATCACTCAATGGCGCCAGCGAGAGGTAGAGAAACGGCCGTTTCTCCAACCAACAGCGATAAACCATCCCCTCCACCAACCACAACCACGCTTCCCGTTCCAACGCCGACAGTGGCACATCCCCCACCACCACCCATAACCCATCCTCCTCTACCCCATCAACCTCCCCACCCTCCTCCCAAGCCGATAACCGCCACACACGTCCCTCAACCTGCGCCACCAACGTCTCAACGCAATCACGCCCAACCCCAAACCAGCCACCACCATCTACCAACAACGCTTTCTGCCAACTCGCTAACATCATCATCTTCTCCTTTACCCACTATCTATAACCCGTTATAATCTTTTCATGACCATTCATGACCAGTTAAACCATCTCATCCAACGTGGCCTCATCACCCCCACCTCCGATAATACTTACCAATTCCATCATGCTTTAACCCATGATGTTACTTACTCAACGCTCCTCAACGCCGATCGCCGCCATTTACATCAAAAAGTGGCCGAATCCATCCTCAATCTTTATCCCCAACGCTTAACAGAGATGGCCCCCACCCTCGCTCACCATTTTGCCGCCGCCAACAATCATCAACAAGCGTATCACTTTTATCGCCAAGCCGCCGATGCTGCCGCTCGCGGCTACGCCAATCAAGAAGCGTACGATTATTACGCCCACGCCCTCGGCCACAGCCAACATCTCCCCACCCTCACCCCCCAAGAACGCACCGACCTCTACCTCGCCCACGGTCGTCTCGCCGAACTCACCCACCAATACCCCCACGCCCACCAACTCTACACCGACCTCCTCACCTTCGGCCACAAACATCACCCCCCCGCCATCATCGCCGCCACCCTCGCCCTCGCCACCCTCGCCACCACCAGCACCCCCTACCACGATATCAACCACGGCCAAACCCTCGCCACCCAAGCCCTCTCCCTCGCCGAAACCGCTCACGACGTAGCCGCCCAAGCCCAAGCCCTCTCCCTCCTGATGATTCTCGCCCGCTACCAAACTAAACTCAACCTCGCCCAAGCCTATGGCGAACGTGCCCTCACGCTCGCTCGTCAACACCAACTCACCCAACAACTCGCCATCACCCTCAACGACCTCGCCAACGTCTACACCTCCCAACAAAAAGTCACCCAAGGCTTACAACTGCTCACCGAAGCCACGACCCTCTTCCGCCAACAAGGCAACATCCCCCTCCTCATCGACAACCTCGGCAATATCGGCTTCCTTCAATATTATATAGGCGACTACCCCGCTACCGCGCACACAGTCACCGACATCCTCAATCTAAGTCAACAAACAAATAATATCTGGGGTTTCGCCTACGCTTACTGGATTCAATGCCAACTCTTGGCCACCCTCGGCCAATTCGCCCCCGCCATCACCGCCACCCACCAAGCCCTCCATTACAGCCAACAAGGCGGCATCACCCTCCCCCAAGTCGTCCTCCCCGCCGAACTAGCTGCCCTCTACGCCTTCCTCGGTGCCTACGACCAAGCCCAAAACCAGCTCACCCAAGCAGAGCAAATCGCCACCCAACAAGCCCCCTACCTTCTGCCCCGCATCTATCTCCAATACGCCTACATCCATCTGTGGCAACAAGATTACGATCAATTAGCCACCCGCCTCCAACAGCTCCAAGATATCAACCCCTCCCTCAGCGACCCCGTTATCCTCCAAGCCGAATACCTCTACCATCAAAATCAACTTGATACCGCTCACCAAAAATTAACGACATTTCTTGAAAACCAACAATACCCCGCCCACACCCGTCTCCCCCAACTCTACGCCCTCCTCAGCCGTATCGCCTGGGCCCAAAACCAACCCGATCAAGCCGTCCAATACATCACCCAAGCTTGTCACCTCACCCGCACCAACCAAGCCCACCGCTACCATTGGCTCGGCACCGCCCAACACGCCTACATCTGCCAACAACAAGGCCAAACAACCGCCGCCCAACAGCTCCAAGCGGAAAGCAAGGCCAGCCTCAACTACTGCCTCCGCCACACCCCACAACAATACCGCCACAGCTTTCAACGCCAAGCACACCAATGGCTCGCCCCTTACCAGCTCTAAAATTCGCCCACATCTCCATAACGAAACCGCTCAATCGCCACAAACCCAACCGTACACACCGCCATCAAAATCGTGCTCATCGCCATCGCCTGCCCAAAATTCAACGCCCCCGGCTGACCCAGATACCGATTAATCGCTATTGGTAATGTCAAATAGCCACTATTAGGCCGCACGATAAAACTGGTCGCCCCAAATTCCCCCATGCTGACCGTAAAAGCAAATACCGCCGCCACCAACAACGCTCGGCCCATAATCGGCCAATCCACTTCTCGCCACACCTGCCACGGCGACGCCCCTAACACCGCCGCCGCCTCACGTAAACTAGGCTGAATCCCTTGCACCACCGGCAACAAACTACGCACCACAAACGGGAAGGCGACCAACGTATGCGCAATCAAAACCAGCCACGGTGAGGTGCGCAGTTCATCATAACTAACGACGTAGCCGAGGCCGAGGGTCACGGCCGAGGCGCCCAACGGCAACATGAACAACGGATCCAACCATTTCCCCCACCGCGATTGGCGCGTTAACAACCACACCGTTGGCACCCCCAACAAACATGCCGCCACCATCGTCATCAGCGCATAACCTAAAGAGTTTCGTACCGCCGTCAACGGCGCCACAAACAACAAACTCCCTCGCCGCAACGTCGGCAACGCTTCATAATAAGCCAGCGTAAACACCCCATCAAAACCAACCAATGACCGCCACACCAACGCTAATAATGGCGTCAACAAAAACAATGACAACCCTGTAATCAACCCCACCACCACCAATTTTTCTCGCCACAACTTCGGCCGCTTTAACTGCTTTGTCGCTGACCGCAAATCCAAACGAACCACATGCTGACGTTGCCACCACCCATAAACCGCCATCAAAATAAATGTAAACAAAATCTGCAACAACGATAAAACGGCCGCTATATCTGGCCGCAGATAAGTCACATACTGTTGATAAATCTCCGTTTCGATGGTGTTAAACCGAGCGCCGCCCAAAATCAAGATGACGCCAAAACTACTAAATGTAAACAGGTAGACCAACAATATCGCCGATACCAAAGCTGGTCGCAATAACGGCCACGTCACCTCCCGAAACGCGCCCCACCGCGTCGCCCCCATCACCCGCGCCGCCGCCACCAAATTCGGGTTCAAATGCGCCCAAAAACCACCCACCAACCGAATAATAATCGTCACATTATAAAACACATGCGCAATCAAAATAATCGCCAAACTCTGCTCCAGCCGAATAGGGGGCGCAGACGCCCCTGTCAACCACATCAACCCTTGATTAATCGGCCCCTGCCCCCCAAACAACGCTCGCAATGCGGCCGCCACCACCACCGTCGGCATCACAAACGGCACTGTCGTCAACGCCCGTAACAAATCCCGCCCCCGAAAATCATACCGCGCAAACAGATAAGCCCCCGGCAATCCCACCACCAATGTCAACAACGTCGACAATCCCGCTTGCCAAAACGTAAACCAGATCGTATCCCACAAATACGGCCGTTGACTCACCGCCCCCCACGCCTCGGCCGTCAAACCCAACCGCAACACCATCCCTAACGGATAGAAAAAAAACGCAGCCAAAAATAACAGCGGCACCAAATAAACACCCCCCAACAAAACCTGCCGCCAACCTACTTGACCCAACCGCTCAATAACAAATCTCACTAAATCCACTCTCTCTTCACTAACACATCAACTTTTCACCTAAATAATCTTCCTCATTTCACCAGCACAAAAAAATCCGTCAAATCCCCAAAATCCGCGTCAAAACCCACCAAACCTACTCAAACCAGCTGCCAACTCAAATAAAACACACATTCTTTCATCACTAAAACCACGTGCCCATTCCCCCAAATTCAGCTAAAATTCAGCTATGTCCATCAAAATCCAACTAAACCATTCAATTTTAAGCAAAATAAGCCAGCTAGCCAAACTTCTCCCCCTAATCCTCATCTTCACCGCCTGCCAAACCAGCCCACCACCCACACCCACCATCACACCATCACCCTCGGCCACCATCCCCACCACCATCCTCGCCCAACGTCAAACCACCCCCACACCCACCAACACCCCCACACCCGTCCCCCCCCCATCAACACCCACCCCTCAACCCACCGCCACCCCCACCAACACCCCCACACCGA
>DATHYN010000228.1:0-57648 GCA_035459145.1 Anaerolineae bacterium
CCTCCCTCCAAGCCAGCCTCGACCGCCTCTTCGGTCCCGGCACCACCCCCGCCCAAGCCGTCGCTCGCCTCCTCCAAGACGTTCGTCAAGATGGTGACCAAGCCCTCAACGATTGGTCAACCCGCATCGACGGTGCCCCTGCCACCACCATCTCCGCCGCTGACCTTGCCGCCGCCGCTGACCGTATCCCCGCCGCCCTCCGCGACGCCCTCACCGCCGCCGCCAACCGCATTCGCGACTTCCACAGCCGCCAACCCCTCCCCGATTGGCGTACCACCGACATGGGCGGCCAAGTCGGCCAACGCGTCACCCCCCTCAACCGTGTCGGCGTCTACGTTCCCGGCGGCACCGCTCCCCTCCCCTCCTCCCTCCTCATGGGCGTCATCCCCGCCCAAGTCGCTGGCGTCCCCGATATCCTCGTTGCCACCCCACCTAACCGTGGCGGCCAACCACCCGCCGATGTCATCCTCGCCGCCGCCCACATCTGTGGTCTCGACCGCATCTACCAAATGGGCGGAGCCCAAGCTATCGCTGCCCTCGCTTATGGCACCGCTACCATCCCCGCCGTTGATAAAATCGTCGGCCCTGGCAATCTCTTCGTCACCCTCGCCAAACAACAACTTTTCGGCCAAGTCGGTATCGACGGCCTCTACGGCCCCACCGAAACCGTCGTCGTCGCCGACGACACCGCCAACCCTGTCTGGCTCGCCGCTGACCTCCTCGCCCAAGCCGAACACGATGTCCTCGCCACCGCTATCCTCCTCACCCCCTCGGCCGACCTCGCCGCCGCCACCGCCGCCGAAGTCGAACGCCAAACCGCCCAACTCAGCCGCGCCGACATCATCAAAACCGCCCTCGCTACCCAAGGCGGCATCGTCATCACCGATGACCTCGCCCAAGCCGTCACCATCGCCGACCAATTCGCTCCCGAACACCTTTGCCTCGCCGTCGCCAACCCCGAAGCTTGGGCCGATAAAATCACCCGCGCCGGTGGACTCTTCCTCGGCGAACGCTCCTTCGAAGTCCTCGGCGATTACGTCGCTGGCCCTAGCCACACCATGCCCACCGGTGGCAGCGCCCGCTTCGCCTCCCCCCTCAACGTTTTCGACTTCGTCCGCATCACCAGCATCATCGCCCTCGACGCCGCCACCGCCGCCGCCATCGCCCCCACCGCCATCACCATCGCCGAAGCCGAACAACTAACTGCTCACGCCAACGCCGCCCGCCTCCGCCTCACCTAAACCCGAGGTAGTGCGATTTGCTAAATCGCACGACTTCATTTTGCACAATCACCTAAATCCATAACAGAACCATCACCATCTTGGAGTAACCAAAATGACCACAAAAACCTTCCAACCAGCCCAACTCATCCGCCCCGACATCGCCGCCATGGAACCATACACCCCCATCCTCCCCTTCGAAGTCCTCTCCGCCCAACTCGGCCGCCACCCCGACCAAATCACTAAACTCGACGCCAACGAAAACCCCTACGGCCCCGCACCCGCCGTCCGTGAAGCACTCCACAACGGCCGTTACTACCACATCTACCCCGACCCCCAAGCCCGCGCCCTCCGCGCCCTCATCGCTGACTACACCAACACCCCCACCCAATACCTCCTCGCCGGCGCCGGTGCCGACGAACTCATCGACCTCGCCCTCCGTGCCATCCTCCAACCCGGCGATGGCGTCATCAACTGCCCCCCTAGCTTCGGCATGTATCCGTGGGGCACCGCCGTCAACGGTGCCCAACTCATCACCGTCCCCCGCCACGATGACTTCTCCCTCGACATCCCCGCCATCGAAGCCGCCGCCCAAACCAACCCCAACGCCAAAATCCTCTTCATCTGCTCCCCCAACAATCCCAATGGCTCTCTCATCAACGATACCGACCTCCGCCGTCTTCTCCACCTCCCCCTCCTCGTCATCCTCGACGAAGCCTACATCGAATTCGCCACCGCTACCAATGGCACTCCCAGCCGCATCACCTGGGTCCAAGAGCACGACAACCTCGTCGTCCTCCGCACTTTCAGCAAACTCGCCGGCCTCGCCGGCCTCCGCGTCGGCTACGGCGCCTTCCCGGCTTGGCTCAGCGACCAACTCTGGAAAATCAAACAACCCTACAACATCAACGTCGCCGCCGACCTCGCCGCCCAAGCCGCCCTCCAAAACATCGCCTGGCTCGAAGACAAAGTCGCCAAACTTGTGGCCGAGCGCGACCGCATGGTCGCCGCCCTCGCCGCCTACGATTGGCTCCAACCCTACCCCAGCTACTCCAACTTCGTCCTCTTCCGTGTCCTCGGCCGCTCCGCCGCCCAACTCAAAGCCGACCTCGCCGCGCAAGGTGTCCTCGTCCGCTACTTCAACAAACCCGGCCTCGACAACTGCATCCGCATCAGCGCCGGCCGCCCGCAAGATACCGATAACCTCCTACAAGCCCTCACCACCCTGTCATCTCGAGCGCAGTGACAGCCCGCTCTTCAACCACCACAACCTCCCTCCAGAAAAAAGGGCCGAACGAAGTCGAGAGATCTGCTAAAATATACCAACAACCAAAACCTAAAAAGGCATCAAAACAACCAAATCATCAATAACCAAAACCTAAAAAGGCAACACCAAACAAAATCAAACTATCTGCTAAAATAAACAAAACAGTAAACCCTAACCAAGCAACCCATTTACTCAAAAAGGAAATCTTATGAACCGCACCACAACCATCACCCGCAACACATCCGAAACCCAAATCACCCTAACCCTCAACCTCGACGGCCAAGGCCAACACAACATCAAAACCGGCGTCGGCTTCCTCGACCACATGCTCACCGCCATCGCCGTCCACGGCCTCTTCGACCTCGAAGTCGCCGCCACCGGCGACCTCCACATCGACAGCCACCACCTCATCGAAGACGTCGGCATCGTCCTCGGCCAAGCCCTCAACGACGCCCTCGGCGACCGCCGCGGCCTCCAACGCATGGGCGCCGTCTACGTCCCCATGGACGAAACCCTCGCCCGCGTCGTCCTCGACCTTAGCGGCCGTCCCTACGCCGTCATCCAAGCTGACTGGCACACCCCGGCCATCGGCCAATTCCCCACCTCCCTCGTCGGCCACTTCTTCGAATCCGTCGCCTTCAATAGTCGCAGTAACCTCCACGCCACTGTCCTCTACGGCCGCGACGACCACCACCAAGCCGAAGCCCTCTTCAAAGCATTCGCCCGCGCCCTACGCCAAGCCACCACCCTCGACCCCCGCCGCACCACCATCCCCTCCACCAAAGGCACCCTCACCACCTAACCCCTCCCCTGTCATCTCCAGCGCAGTGACAGCCCCCTCCCCTCAGAAAAAAGGGCCTCACCACTATGTCATCTCGAGCGCAGTGACAGCCCCTCCAACCACCACAACCTCCCTCCAGAAAAAAGGGCCTCACCACAATGTCATCTCGAGCGCAGTGACAGCCCGCCCTCCAACCACCACAACCTCTCTCCAAAAAAAAGGGCCGAACGAAGTCGAGAGATCTGCTAAAATATACCAATGACCACAACCTAAAAAGGCACCAAAAGTGCCGAACGAAGTCGAGATATCTACTAAAATATACCAACACCAAAACATACACAGGCACCAAAACAACCAAATCATCAATCACAAATCATCAATCACCCAATAACAAATCAAGGAGTTCCCATGATAACCATGATCGACTACGGCGGCAGTAACCTCCGCTCCGCCCAAAAAGCATTCGAAGCCGTCGGCGCCGCCGTCACCATCACCACCGACCCCGACCAAATCCGCGCCGCCCAAACCCTCGTCCTCCCCGGCGTCGGCGCCTTCGGCTCCGGCATGGACGGCCTCCGCCAACACCGCCTCATCCCCGCCATCCACGATGCCGTCACCGCCGGCACCCCCCTCCTCGGCATCTGCCTCGGCCTCCAATTCCTCTTCGACATCAGCGAAGAAATGGGCACCCACGACGGCCTCGGCCTCATCCCTGGCCGCATCATCCGCTTCCCCGATAACGACCTAAAAATCCCCCACGTCGGCTGGAACCAAATCCACCACAACGAAACCCACCCCCTCCTCGCCAACGTCCCCACTGATACCTCCTACGCCTACTTCGTCCACTCCTACCACTGCGCCCCCACCAACCCCAACCACATCATCGCCACCACCGACTACGGCCTTAACTTCCCCGCCATCGTCGGCCGTGACAACGTCTACGGCATCCAATTCCACCCCGAAAAAAGCCAACAAGTCGGCCTCCAAATCATCCGCAACTTCATCCACATGACATCCTAATGCCAACGCCTCCAGGTCTAACACCAAAACGTCATCTCGAGCGCAGTGACAGCCCGCTCTTCAACCACCACAACCCCCCTCCAGAAAAAAGGGCCTCACCATCTTGTCATCTCGAGCGCAGTGACAGCCCGCTCTTCAACCACCACAACCCCCCTCCAGAAAAAAGGGCCGAACGAAGTCGAGAGATCTGCTAAAATATACCAACAACCAAAACCTAAACAGGCACCAAAACAACCAAATCATCAATTACAAACCATCAATCATCAATAACAAATCAAGGAGTTCCCATGAAAACCTTCACCCTCTACCCCGCCATCGACCTACGCCACGGCCAAGTCGTCCGCCTCCAATACGGCGACCCAGACCGACAAACAACCTTCAGCGACGACCCCGTCGCCACCGCCCAACAATGGCTCACCGCCGGCACCACTTGGCTTCACGTCGTCAACCTCGACGGCGCTTTCGACGAAGCCGGCCGCGCCAACTGGGACGTTCTACCCGCCCTCGCCGCCCTCGCCTGCGTCCAATTCGGCGGTGGCATCCGCACCCTCGATGACGTCAAACGGGCCATGGACGCCGGCGTCGGCCGCGTCATCATCGGCACCGCTGCCATCGAAAACCCCGACCTCGTCTCCCAAGCCCTCAACCAATTCGGCCCCGACCGCGTCGCCGTCGGCCTCGACGCCCGTGACGGCCGCCTCCGCACCCACGGCTGGCAAACAGACAGCGGTCTCGATACCATCAGTTACGGCCAACACATGTACGATCGCGGCGTTCGCCAAGTCATCCACACCGATATCAGCCGTGATGGCGTCCTCACCGGCGTCAACGCCGAAGCCTCGGCCGAGCTCGCCCGCGCCACCAACCTCCAAGTCATCGCCTCCGGCGGCGTCGCCGGCCCCGCCGACATCGGCCAAAGCTACCAATACGTCGATGACGGCGTCTCCGGCCTCATCATCGGCCGCGCCCTCTACGATGGCCGCCTCGATCTCACCCAAGCCCTCCGTATGCTCAGCGCCAAAGGAGCTAAATCATGCTAGCCAAACGCATCATCCCTTGCTTAGATATCAAAGATGGCCGCGTCGTCAAAGGCATCAACTTCGTCGACCTCCGCGACGCCGGTGACCCCGTCGAACAAGCCCGCGTCTACGATGCCGAAGGTGCCGATGAACTCGTCTTCCTCGACATCACCGCCACCCATGAAAACCGTGGCACCATCATGGCCCTCGCCCGCGCCGTCGCCGATCAAGTCTTTATCCCCTTCACCGTTGGCGGTGGCATTCGCACCGTCGACGACATGCGCGCCATCCTCCGCTCCGGTGCCGATAAAATCAGTATCAACTCCGCCGCTGTCAAAAATCCAGAACTCATCACCGCCGGCGCCGAAGCCTTTGGCTCGCAAGCCGTCGTCGTCGCCATCGACGCCCGCCGTAATACAACCCCCGATGATGAATCAGACCATTGGCAGGTCTACGTGCGTGGCGGCCGCACCCCCACCGGCATCGATGCTGTCGAATGGGCCCAAAAAGTTGAATCCCTCGGCGCTGGCGAAATCCTCCTCACCAGCATGGATGGCGATGGCACCCAAGCCGGCTACGACATCCCCCTCACCCGCGCCATCGCCGATGCCGTCTCCATCCCCGTCATCGCCTCCGGCGGCGCCGGCACCCCCGACCACTTCGCCCAAGCCCTCACCACCGGCGGCGCCTCCGCCGCCCTCGCCGCCTCCCTCTTCCACTATAAACAACTCAGCATCGGCGACCTCAAACAATATCTCCTCGATCAAAACATCCCCATTCGCCCCCATTAAAAAAAAAGACTATTGACATATCCTACCTATCCATGCTAAAGTACTAAATGGTTACCCGCATATAAACTTTTTATTAATACGCGGCTAATTTATTTTTTTAGGAGTAGGACTAATGGTTATGCACACACAAACATTCTTCCCCAGCACCAATAAAGCCGGATTTGCCGGGATTCCTTGGTGTATTGTGTCTGCTGACTGATTAGTTATGTAAAGTAACATCTCAGGGCCGCCGGCACAAAGCCTGCGGCCTTTTTTATTTCCCCTGCTCTTATCAGCAGGTCCCAAAAGGGCGTAGGCTATCACCTACGCCCTTTTTTGTTACCAATTTTCAAAGGAGTGAACTATGGCAATTTCTACAATTATTTTTGATGTCGGCGGCGTAATCGTCCGTACCGTCGACCCCACACCCCGTCAACAGTGGGAGGCCAAACTCGGCCTAAACCCCGGACAACTCGAATATCTTTTCTTTAACAGCCCTGGTGGCCACGCCGCCCAGCGCGGCGAACGTACCACCACCGAACAATGGGCCTGGGTCGGTCAACAACTCAACCTCAACCAAAGCGATCTCCAGCAACTAAGCGTCGACTTTTGGGCTGGGGATGAAGTTGACCCCAATGTCGTCAACCTGTTTCGCCAACTCCACGGCCCCTACCAAACCGCCATCATCAGCAACGCCATGGACAATCTCCATCAAGCTTTAGCCGATTGGGGCATTACCAATGATTTCGACTTAATCGTTAGCTCTGCTGACGAAGGCATCATGAAACCTGATGCCACTATCTTTAAAAACACAATTAAACGCCTAAACTGTCAACCTAATGAGGCCGTCTTCATCGATGACTTTAAACACAATATCGATGGCGCCCATGCCGTTGGTCTCCACGGCATCCACTACACCCCCACTACCAACTTATCGGCCGAATTAGAAAAACTGGGTGTAAATTTATAAGGAATACATAACCTAATGCTTGCTTATTCTCAACAAAAACTGAATACTGTCCCTGACCCTTATCTCAGTCGTCCCGCTCATATTGATGATCTGGATGATGTTGTCAACCTTTACAATGTATGTGCCCAAGTTCAACAAAATGGTCATGCAACCACGCCAGAAGAGGTGCGCGCCGATTGGACGGCCGAAGGCTTCAACATGGAAACCTCCACCCGCATCGTCACCACCCCCGATGGTCAAATTATCGCCAGTGTCCAAATCTGGGACATCGATAAGCCCACCGTCAAAATGTGGTGCTGGGGTGATGTCCACCCTGACTACGAACACCAAGGTATTGGTACCTACTTACTTCACTGGGCGCTCAACCGCGCCCACGAAGTCGCCCAAACCGTCGATCCAGACCTCAAAGTGACCTTGCAAATGGGTGCCATCAATACCTACGAACCCATTAATCACCTTTTCGCCACTCATCCCGATAGCCGCTTAATCCGTCACTTCTTCACCATGGCCATCGAGATGACGACACCACCACCAGCCCCTGCCACCATCATGGGCATTAATGGCTCACCACTCACCATCCGCCACCTCGCCAATAACAGCGCCACCCGCCGTCGCTTCTACGACGCCCATCTTGATGCCTTTCAAGACCACTGGGGCTTTGTGATGCCCACCGACCCTGACCAAGATTTTAAAACTTGGGAACATTGGTTCCTTTCTGATAAAAAATTCGATCACACACTCTGGTTCGCTGCCATGGATGGTGATGAAATTGCTGGTATCTCACTATGTAAATGGGAAACGGCCGATGACCCCGCCATGGGCTGGGTCAACATCCTCGGCGTCCGTCGCCCCTGGCGTCGCTCTGGCCTCGGCCTCGCCCTCCTCCACCACAGCTTCAATACCTTCTACCAACGTGGCCGCCGCAAAGTCGGCTTAGGTGTCGATGCCAGCAGCCTCACCGGCGCCACCCGTCTCTACGAAAAAGCCGGCATGAAACCCATTCGTCAATACAACTCCTATGAGTGGGTGATTCGCCCCGGCCGCGACATCAGCCGCCAACAAATCGACGAATCATAATCCCCTAAAAAATCTGAAGGGCACCCCTCGTGGGTGCCCTCCCCTACTTAAATAAAAAATATCGCTCTACATTATAAAGACCACATCATTTTGCAGGTTGCATCTCCTCCATTTAATGCTAAACTCTACCTTATTATGATATGGTCAAATAGCACAATCAAACTCAAGAAAAAACGCGACCGCCCCATTCGCCAAGGACACCCTTGGATATTCTCTGGCGCTGTCGAAGAAGTTAAAGGCGATCCTCAACCCGGCGATCTCGTCACCGTCCTCTCCAAAGATAGCCTCCCCCTCGGCACCGCCTACTACAATCCCCACTCCCAAATCCGTGCCCGTATGCTCACCCCAGACGCTGACCGCCCCATCGACACCTCCTTCTGGCAAGAACGTATCGAAGATGCCTACACCGCTCGTCAAGCCCTCCCCCTGCCTCAAACCGATTCCTACCGTCTCATCAATGCCGAATCAGACCGTATCCCCGGCCTTATCGTCGATAAATATGGCGATTATCTCGTCTTCCAAAGCCTAACCGCTGGTATCGAGCGCCAAAAAGATGAACTCGTTAACATTTTGCGCCGTGTCTGCCAACCCAAAGGTATCATCGAACGTTCCGATAGCCCTATTCGCCAAAAAGAAGGTCTTGAACCCATCTCCCAAATCTATTGGGGACAACCACCACCAGATGAGCTTATCATCCATGAATATGGTATCCCCATCGGTGTCCAACTATTAGATGGTCATAAAACTGGCTTCTATCTTGACCAACGTGAAAATCGCGCCCTCATCGGCCAAGAAAGCTTCGTCGCTGGCAAACATATCCTCAATCTTTTTGCCTATACCGGTGGTTTTGCTCTCCACGCCGCTCAAAACGGTGCCGCCCGTATCACCAATGTCGACAGCTCCCAACCCGCTCTCGAACAAGCAGAAAAAAATATCAATCGCCTCGGCCTCAACCGTGAAAATGACGAATACATCCTCGCCGATGTCTTCGAACTCCTGCGCTACTACCGCCAAACCGGCCAACAATTCGACCTCATCATCAGCGACCCACCCAAATTCGCCCATAGCCGACGCGAAATAAAATCAGCCAGTCGTGGCTACAAAGACCTTAACTGGCTATCATTACGATTACTACGCCCTGGTGGGCTTTTAGCCACCTTCTCCTGCTCCGGAGCCATCACCCCTGAACTTTTTCAACAAATCCTATTTAGTGCCACCGTTGATGCCCAACGGGATGTTCAAATCATTTACACGCTTAGTCAAGCCGCTGATCATCCCATCGCCGTTAATTTTCCTGAATCTGCTTATCTTAAGGGCTTTTTATGCCGTGTGTGGTAAAATAGTACTATGAGCGATCAGATTGCACTGTTAGAAGAACGTGTAACCCAAGCAACCACAGCTGTGGAGCGTATTGACGCTTTCCTCAACCTCACCGAAGAAATTGCCAAACTTGATATTTACGAAGCCAGTAAGGTCGCCAACCAAGCCCTTGACCTCTCCCTTAAACAAGAACCAGTCTATCGTCGGGGCCAAGCCGTCGCTCTAAGCTTACTCAGCCACTACAATTCCCAATTAGGGCACTTCCAATTAGCCTTAGAACAAGGACAATCGGCGTTAAGCATCTTACCCCAAGTCAATGAAAAAGCCCGTATCCCCGCCACGTTAAATAATGTTTCTGCCGTCTATCGTAAACTAGGCGATATTTCTGAATCATTAAACTACTCTCTTAAACAACTCGAAGCCAGTACCCAGCTCAATGATAGTGCCAGCCATGCCGCCGCCCTCGTCGGCGTCGGTGTCGGCTACATCGACCTCGGTGAACGTGACCCAGATAATCTTATCAATGGCGTCCACTATTTCGAGCGCGCCCTCGGCGTTTTCACCGATCTCAATGATACCTATGGCATCACCATGGTCCTCAATAACATGTGCTACACCCTCACTCTTATGGGCAAGTACGATGAAGCAATCGACCAAGGGCTAAAAGCATTAGGGATTGCTCGCCATAACAAACACCCTAAAATGGAGCTGTCCGCTGGCAACAGTCTAGCCAATGCCTACCTCAGGCAAAAAGACACCGCTAAAGCCCTCGAATACGCCCAAGAAACCGCCGATCTAGCCACCAAAGCAAAATTGCCCGAATATGCTGTCGAAGCCCATCGCACCACTGGCCAAGCGTACCATTTGCAAAGTCAACCGGCTGAGGCCCTCCCTTATCTACAAAAGGCATTGGCTCTCGCTGAAAAAATCAATCATCGCCACCATATCTTCCAATGCCATTTCGCCCTCTCCCAAACATACAAAGCTTTAGGCGATGCTGATGCCGCCTTACACCATTTTGAAGAGTTTCACGCCACCAAAGAATCTGTTTTCAACGACCATAGCAATCGCAAATTACAAAATCTTGAGGTCCTTTTCCGCACGGAATCAGCCAAACAAGAGGCCGCTTACTATGCCACCCTCTACCAAACGGAACAAGCACGGCGTCATCTAGCCGAGGGGCTTAACCAAATCGGCCGCGCTCTAACTGGCACCCTCGATCTGCAAGAAATTTTAGACAAAATTTTGGCCAATCTCGAAGATTTGGTCATTTATGATCGTGCTTCCTTGCTCATTCAACAAGAAGAAGATTTATTAACCTTTGTCGCGGTCCGTGGCTATGATGATGAGAGTTCACCGCTCAACAACAAAATCCCCTTCCGTATGGAAGACACCACCGATATCTTCGTGCATATTTATCAGACTAAACGGCCGTTAGCCATCCCCGATGTCGATGAATACCCCTATTGGCGCGGCCACCGTGGTATCAACCCCCCCAGAGCTTGGCTCGGTGTCCCCCTCATCCACCGCGATGAAGTCGTCGGGATGCTCTCCCTCGCTCGCATCACCCCCAACCCCTTTACCGAAGACGATATCACGATCTCTACCACCCTCGCCCTCCAATCCGCCATCGCTATCGCTAATGCCCAACTCTATGAACAAGCCCAAAGACGCGCCGATGAAATGACAACCCTCATCCAAATCGGCCAAGATGTCAGTGCCAGTCTTGACCTAGATACCGTTCTCGAACGTATCGCCCGTCATGCCCACCTCCTTTTCAATGCCAGTAACACCATCGTTTGGCTTCGTGATGAGGATACCCCCACCCTCCATGCCCAAGTTGCTATCGGCACCTATGCTAACGAATTCAAAGAAGATATCGTCCCTATCGGAGATGGTATTACCGGCACGGTGGCCGAGACGGGCAAAGCTGAAATCGTCTATGATATTGATGATGATCCTCGGTCTCAACATATTCCCGGTACCCCACGTGTTGAAGAAGATAACCATACTCTCATTTGCGCCCCCATCGTCGCCAAACGCTCGACAATTGGGGTCATGTCCCTTTACCGCCAAACACTCGTCGGTAACTTTACCTCGGCCGACCTCAACTTCCTCATCGGTCTAACCCGCCAAGCCGCCATCGCTCTCGAAAATGCCCGCCTCTATGAACAAATTAAAGGGTTCAACACCCAACTCGAAGCAACTGTCGCCCAACGCACCGCCGACCTCCAAACAGCCTATGAACAGCTCGAACGGCTCGATAAAACTAAATCAGATTTCATCGACGTCACCGCCCATGAACTCCGAACCCCCCTTACCCTCATCAAAGGCTATGGCCAACTCATTGAAGAAGAACCCGATATGGCCGCACAGCTGATTCGCCCCATGCTCGACGGTGCCGAACGTATGCATGATATCGTCGATACCATGCTCATGATGATTAAAATCGACAGCCGCACGCTCGACTTGCTTCCCGAACCATTACATGTTCACACTTTAATTACTGACATCGCCTCAACATTATCGAAACCACTCAAAGATCGTCAACTGACCTTGACGGTCGAAGGTAATGTGGCTAAATTACCCCCTATTACAGGCGATGAAGAAGCTTTACATAATGTCTTTGTCAATGTTATTCAAAATGCGATTAAATACACACCTGATGGTGGCCGGATTACGATTCGTGGCCGAGCTTGGCAAGAAACACCTCCCCATCCCGACTGGCCCCCTCATGCCATCGAAGTCCAAATCAAAGACACTGGTATCGGCATCGCTACCGATGCCCTAGATCTTATCTTCACCAAATTTTACCAAACGGGCCAAGTCGCTAACCACTCAACAAGCAAATACCAATTCAAAGGTGGCGGACCGGGCCTTGGACTTGCCATCGCCCGTGGTATCATTGAAGCCCATTTCGGTAAACTATGGGCCACCAGCCCAGGCCATGAAACCAATAACTTTTTAGGGAGTACCTTTCATATCCTTCTCCCTTGTTCACCACCAATACCCTATCCTGATTTAGCTTTGCCCAGTAGCGATTAATTACTTATGAGCACCACATCTGAACTTGAGAAAAAAGTTGAACAAGCTCAAACAACCATCGAACGGATCGATGCCCTCAATAATTTAGCCTGGGAAACCAGCCGCTATGATCATGACCGCACCCTCACACTAATTAATGAAATCCAAACCCTATCAACAACGGGTGAATTCGCCTCAACACCTTATCAAAAAGGAATAGCCTGTCGCTTACGCACCTTAGCACGTCTCAATTCCTATCAAGGTAACTACGGTCAAGCACTCCAATTCGGCCGCGAAGCCGCTACCATGCTCGAAGAATTAGAAGAATGGGACTTACTCCCCCACCTCCTCAATACCATTTCCTCAAGCTATAGCGATTTAGGCGATCACTCCACCGCCCTAGAATTTTCATATCGCCAACTAGAACTTAGCGAAAAAATAGGCAATTTAAAAGGGCAAGGCATGGCTTACGTTGGGCTAGGCGTTAGTCATATTAATAACGAAGAACATGATGCCGCGCTCAACTACTTTCATAAAAGTTTAGGCGTTTTTCGTCAAGTGAATGATACTTATTGGGTTGCCCTCAATCTCAATAATATCAGCTACGTCTATTTCTTGAAAAAAGAGTATGACAAAGCGATTGAATATGGGCAACAATCAATGGCTGTCGCCGAAGAGCATAATCACCCGCGTATGAAAATGGCCGCCAGCAATAGCTTAGCTGAAGTTTATATCCATCAAAAAGATTTCGACAAAGCGGCCAAAGCTTGTCAAATTGCCTTGAACATGGCCCAAGAATCTGGCTCCAAAGAAAGTGAAGCAGATGCCCTACGTGTCATGGGCGATATGTGCTACCAACAAGAACAATATGACGACGCCATCCCCTATCTCCAAAAAGCATTAACTATCGCTGAAGAAATCAAACATAAACGGTACGCCTATCGAATTCATCAAACATTAGCCGCTGTTTATAAAGCTAAGAGTGATTATCACCAAGCTCTAATCCACCACGAACAATTCTTCACCCTTAAAGACGAAGTCTTCAACGAAGAAAGTCAACAAAAACAACAAAATTTACAAGTGCTACACCGCACGGAAACAGCCAAAAAAGAAGCTGATCATTACGCCGCTCTTTACGCCACTGAACAAGCACGGCGTCAATTAGCTGAAGTATTAAATGAAGTCGGCCAAACGCTTATCAATAGCCCCAATATCGGTGACGTGCTAGATGCAATTCTGCAAAAACTGCAAGCGCTAGTCCCTTATGATCGTAGTATTTTGTTATTGCGGCATCAAAATTTGCTAGTTTGCACCGCTATGCGTGGCTATGAACCAGCTACCGAACTACGCCAAGCCCAATTTCGCGTAGATTTATCTCGCCCTGATGATGTGATCTGGCAAATATATCAAAACAAAGAACCAATTGCTTTAACAAATACAACCAACATTACCTCCCCACAACTGCCAGCTCTTTTTGCTGGTGGGGCATGGCTAGGCGTTCCTTTATTACGCAATAACGATCTGATGGGTATTCTGACGTTGGCGCGGACAACGCCTACTCCCTTCAAAGAAGATGCTAT
Source organism: Anaerolineae bacterium (assembly GCA_035459145.1). Taxonomy (GTDB): domain Bacteria; phylum Chloroflexota; class Anaerolineae; order Promineifilales; family Promineifilaceae; genus DATHYN01. The sequence goes on from DATHYN010000228.1 coordinate 14,049, forward strand.
TACGGCAACCACAACATTGGCGGTGCAAACAGCCATCGCTCTTGAGAACGCACAACTTTATAAGCAAAGTCAACAACGGGCCGAGGAAATGACAACGCTCGCCCAAATCGGACGCGATATCGCCTCCACACTCAATCTCGAAACGGTCCTTGAACGATTAGCCAACCATGCTCATAGCCTCTTTAAAGCACATACAACCGTTTTGCGCTTACGCGGCCAAGATGACCAATTTTATCCTCTCGTCACCCTCGGCACCTACGCCGACCAATTCCAAACCGCCACCACCACCCTCGGTGAAGGCATCACCGGCGACATCGCCGCTACCGGCATCGCCGAAATCATCCCCGACCCCGAAAAAGACCCCCGCGCCTTACATGTAGCCGGCACGCCCGACGAAGAAGAAACCCCTGTTGCTCTCCTCTGTGCCCCCATCACCACCCAAAACCGCTCCATTGGCCTCCTCCTCCTCTACCGCGATCAAGCGGATGGGGTGTTCACCGAAGTTGATCTTAACTTTGTCGTTGGCCTCACCCGCCAAGCCGCCGTCGCTATCGAAAACGCCCAACTGTACCGCCAAATCAAAACCTTTAACCAACAACTCGAAGATGAAGTCAGTCGCCGTACCGCCGATTTGCAAGAAGCATACCGTCAATTAGAGCGCTTAGATCAAACAAAATCACGTTTTATTGCCATTACCGCCCACGAACTCCGTACCCCAATTACTGTCCTCAAAGGGTATGCCCAAATCATCAAGCAATCACCACAAAGTGCCGCCAATGTTATCGATGGTATGGTTACCGGCACCAATCGTCTCCTTGAAATCGTCAACACGATGTTAGTTCTAGCTAAAATCGATAGCCGCGAACTTGAACTATCAGCCCAACCCCTTGATTGTCACCTAATCCTTAAACGTATCGCCCGTGATTTAGCCGATGACGTCAATACTCGCCAACAAACCCTTATCATTGATGAATCAATAAAAGAAATCCCTACCATTTATGGTGACGGCGATTCATTAAAAATGGTTTTCAGCAACATTATTCGCAATGGAATTAAATACACGCCTGATGGGGGTGCCATTCGTGTCCACGGCCGTCATTGGACAACCCCTCCCCAACCAAACTACCCACCAACTGGTATCGAAATCATTATTAGTGATACAGGTATCGGTATCGCCCCTGAAGCTATTGAACTAATCTTCACTAAATTTTATCAAACAGGCACTGTCGCCCACCACTCCTCCAGTCAAGTTAATTTCAAAGGTGGTGGCCCCGGCCTCGGCCTCGCCATCGCCCGCGGCATCATCGAAGCCCACCAAGGCCGCCTCTGGGCCGAAAGTGCTGGCTATGATGAAGACACCCTCCCCGGCAGTGATTTCCACATTGTCCTCCCCATCAATACCCCCGAATAAAACCATCAAGTTACACTATTTCTAGTTTAACGCTTTCCTCCCTCTAACCCATCTCTAACCTTCAACTGCTACAATACCCTCTATGCGTTATTCAATCATTTTGCTCACCCTAATCAATCTGTTTTTACTATCCGCCTGTACCACTCCCACCACGGCCACGCCACCACCACCACCCCCCACACTTACCCTACCCGCCCCCGCCCCCACCATCCCTGTCCCTCTCACCAACAACGATCTCGCTCTCATCGATGCCGTCGGCCGCGACTTCGCCGAACAACGTACTATCAACGTCTATCAACAAGTCGCCCCTTCCGTCGTCAACATCACCACCCAAGTCCTTCGCCGTAGCTTCTTCTTCGAAGTCTACCCCGAAGAAGGCTCCGGTTCCGGCTTTGTTCTCGATAAAGATGGACATATCATCACCAATCATCACGTTATCAATGGTGCCCAACAAATCGAAGTCAGCTTTGGTGAAGAAGTAACCCTCCCTGCCACCCTAGTCGGCAGTGACCCTAACAACGATATCGCCGTCCTCAAAGTCAACGCCCCCCCCGATACCCTCCAACCAGTCAGTTTCGGTGACGCGACCACCCTCCAAGTCGGTCAACGCGCTATCGCCATCGGCAATCCATTCGGCCAATTTGACCGCACCCTCACCACTGGCGTTGTCAGCGCCTTAGACCGTACCCTCTCGACCGGTAACGACCAAGAAATGCGCGGACTCATCCAAACCGATACAGCCATTAACCGGGGTAACTCTGGCGGCCCTCTGCTCGATAGCGCTGGCCGCGTCATTGGTATCAACACCGCTATCTTCAGCCCCTCTGGCACCAGCGCTGGCGTCGGCTTCGCCGTCCCCGTCTCCACCCTCCAGCGCGTCCTCCCCGACCTCCTCGCCTACGGCTACTATCGTCGCCCCTGGCTCGGCATTCGCTACGTCTACGAACTCTCCCCCGCCTTCTCCCAGCAAATTGGCCTAGACATCAACCAAGGGTTACTCCTTGTCCAATTCCATGATGACAGCCCTCTCTCCGGCCAAGATGTACGTGGAGCCACCGATGAGGCCATTTTGGGCAATCGGCGCCTCTTTTTAGGTGGGGATGTGATAACGGCCGTTGACAACCACCCCATCACCTCTCTCAACCAACTCAATAACTACCTCGAAACCACCTATCAAGTCGGCCAAGATGTCACCCTCACCCTCGTCCGCAACAACCAAACCATCAGCCGCACAATCACCCTCACCACCGCCCCTCGCTAATTATCTTCACAAAATATGCACATCCTCTCAATCATTGCTATAATTAATGCTTCGTCAATTTATGCAAAAAAAGGAGTGCAAGCCAAACTATTATGGCCATAGAAGATAAACTCGTTTCCCGTCAAGAAGATTTTAATGAATGGTACAACACCCTCGTCCTCCGCGCTGACTTAGCCGATTACGGCCCCGTCCGCGGTACCATGATCGTTAAACCGTACGGTTGGGCATTATGGGAAAATATCCAACAAGCATTGGATAAAGAATTTAAAGCCACCGGCCACCAAAACGCCGGTTTCCCCATGTTTATACCGCAAAGCTTCTTGGAAAAAGAGGCCAAACATGTCGAAGGTTTCGCCCCAGAACTAGCTGTTGTCACTCATGGCGGCGGCAAAGAGCTGGCCGAACCGATCGTCGTCCGCCCTACCTCTGAAACCGTTATCGGCCATGCTTACGCTAAATGGGTTCAAAGTTACCGCGACCTCCCTATCCTCATTAACCTCTGGAATAGCGTTGTTCGCTGGGAATTACGCACCAAACTTTTCTTGCGTACCCTCGAATTTTACTGGCAAGAAGGGCACACCGCTCACGCAACCGCCGATGAAGCCGCCTTTGAAACACGCCAAATGCTTGATATCTACACCGATTTCGCCGTCAACACCGCCGCCATCCCCGTTATCCCCGGCGAAAAATCTGAACTAGAACGGTTCGCCGGCGCCGACCGCACTTTCACCATCGAAGCGATGATGGGTGACGGCAAAGCACTCCAATCCGGCACCTCCCATAACCTCGGCCAAAACTTCGCCAAAGCGTTCGACATCCAATACCTCGATGTCAACAACGAACGCCAATACTGCTGGACCACCTCTTGGGGTCTCAGCACCCGCTTCGTCGGTGCCATCATTATGACCCACGGCGATGACCACGGCCTCGTCCTCCCCCCTCGCCTCGCCCCCATTCAAACCGTTATCGTCCCCATCTACCGCAAAGAAAAAGAAAAAGATGTGGTTATGGAAGCGACCAACCGCATCAAAAGTGAACTTCTCGCCGCCGGTATCCGCGTCCATATCGATGACCGCGACAATCTCTCCCCAGGCTTCAAATTCAACGAATGGGAACTTAAAGGTGTCCCCACCCGCATCGAGATTGGCCCCCGCGACGTCGCTAAAAATAGCGTCGCTCTCGCCCGCCGCGACCATCCCGGTAAAGAAGGCAAACAGTTCGTCTCCCAAGAAGGACTCACCGACCGCGTCGTGGCCCTCCTCGACGAAATTCAAGCCAACCTCTTGGCCAAAGCCACCCAATTCCGTGATGACAATACCCATGACGTCGACAATTACGACGACTTCCAAAAAGCGGTCGAGACCGGCTTTGCCCGCGTCTGGTGGGCCGGTGATAATGACGACGAAAACAAAGTCAAAGAAGAGACCAAAGCCACCATTCGCTGTTTCCCCATGGACCAACCAGAAGGCAGCGGTACCTGCTTCTACACCGGCAAACCAGCTAACAAAGTCGCTATTTTTGCCCGCGCTTACTAATTATAAAGTAAAGCCAATTGCAACAACCCCCTAAACCAAAAGGCTTTCCCTTTTCAAAACGAAAACGGAAAGCCTTTTTTCTATCCTATGTTGATTCCCTCAACCCCAAGCGAACATTATGGCGCTGGCGGCGGCGGAGCAGCCTCCACTGGTGGGAATAAAACCACCGTCGCTAACACCGTATCAAACTCCGCCTGCACCATCGGCCAATCCGCCGCACTAGCCCCCACAAACAACATGTAGCCCTGCATCTCATTCCCCAACACCGCTACCTGTGCATGACCAATCTGCCCGCTGACGTCAGCTCCCTCAAAACTAACTACCTGTCCCGCCACACCATTGATCTCAACTTCACGTCGCTCAACAATCCGTGTGCTCGGATCTTGGGTCACATCGCCCACAATCCCTTCTAAAATATCCTCAATCGTATCCCCCTCGGCCAACGTCGTCCCCGTCATCAAAAATTGAGGCCCATCTGGATTGCCCTCCACACTCATATACGTCAACTCACCCACCCGATTCAATGTGTACTTAACCAAGGGCTGAAAACCATACCCCCCTTCAGGCACCATCACCGTATCAGCTAACGTCAAATCCTCTACAAAAGCGGTATCAGTACCCTCATCGGCCTCATCCGCCTCAACCACCTCATCCGCCTCACCAGCACCGCCATTACCCATCGCTTCCCCCTCACCATAAACGGCCGTTTCGGGGAAAAACGCCGCCCACGAAAACCAAAAATGGTCCCCATGAATAATCGGCGTCAACTCACTACCCGCCAACTCACCGGCCACCGCTTGCCCTAGCACATTCCACTCACTCCCTGTCTCTTCATCCACAATCTTCCCGTCAACAACGGCAAACGTCAACTTCTCACCATCCACAAACGGTTCAAACGCGCCCGTCGCGCCCACATCATCCGCAAACGCGATCAACGCATCCGCCAACGCGCTACTCGTCCCATCCACATGAAACAACACAATATCATGCTCACCTTGCCGGTCGTTGATTACACCCTGATCACTCAACCGGTCCCAAGGATAAGCCACCGCCCGATCACCAAAATCAATGCTCACGACACGCATCATCGGATCCAAACGACCATCGATTTCACCATCAAAGAGAAACGGCCGTTGGCCCAATGTATCATAAAATGGATAAGGATTGTTACCATAACTGCTTTCAGCATAAATGCCCGTATCTCGTGACAATACCTCCCCATCTGGATGTGCCTCTTTAAAATTCCCAAACCCAACTAAACTAGATGGCAAAAAGGTCAAACTCTGCCCCACCATATCCCCCACAATCGCTTGTCCCGTGAACTGTTGCCACAAGCTCTCTGTCGTCCGATCATACATAATCAAATCAGAGTTACGCAGTAAGCCCGACGTCCCAAATTCATACACCTCACCATCGAGGGTGCGTTCGAAAACGATGGCCGAGTTACATAACGGACAAAAAGTGATTAAAATCGGTTCCCCAGCCAACTCATCATTGACAATCTCATGCCGTGTTAAAATCGATAACGGATAAGCCCGTGCTTCATCATCCAATTCAACCACAATCACCGGCTCATTATCTACCAACCACACGGCCGCCTCGTCAATCGACTCAAATTTCGGCTCATCTACCGATGGGATCCCATCCCGTGGCGGCCCCCCCGATAAAATCTCACTGTAATCAATTGTACGTTTGTTCCAATTCGTTTCCCAGCTACTAGTCAACGCCTGCAACCGATTCGAGCGATTATCATCCGTAAACACGGTCATACCATTAATTTCCATCGTTGCTCCATTATTACTGGCCTCATCACGCTCTGTCTCATCCCCATCGTCATCATCTTGACGCGTCGCTACCACCGTAGACACCGCCGTCTCCGTAACAGCCTCTTCACTAACATTACCCCCATCATTACCACAAGCCACCCCCAACAATAATACAAATATCAATACTCCCATACCCCGCCAGCGTAAATAAGCCATTCCGTTCTCCTTCAAAATCATTTTGCCGCCCACATCTATCGAAGCCAACAGCATTTATTATCACAGTTAATACTTCGTAACATAAATTTTCTTAACTTCCACCAGACAGAAGAAGTATTAAAAACTTTGTTTACAAAGCAGTTAGCCTGTCATCCAAACTAACTTCATCTTCTTTCTAGACGCTCTACTCCCCCCATCTCTTACCCAATGATCACATTGCCACGCTAAATCCACACATCATTATCGGCCGTTAACGCCCCACCTGCATCCCCTGTATTCACCAATCCTTCCGGCTCCAACAACAAAATGTGACATTCCTCCTCCGCCCGCGGCCGATGCCGCACCCCACGCGGCACCACCACCATCTCCCCCGCCTTTAAACAAATCGTCTCTCCTTCAAAATCAATCATCAGCTCCCCCTTCACCACCAAAAACAGCTCATCTGTATCATCATGCTGATGCCAAACAAACTCCCCCGCCACCTTAACCAACTTAACCTGATAATTATTTATGCCCGCAATCACACGTGGCGACCACAAATCATCAAATTTTGTCAGTTTATCGGCCAAATTGATGACGTCTACCACTACTCTTCTTCCTCTTCACCCGATAACCAATGCCATTCGAGCATCATCTGGGCTAACGGCCGTTTCGCCACCGCCGCCAACACCCCACACCCCTCAATCTGCCCCCGCCACGCCTCAATCTCCGCCTCCGACGTGCACCAAAACTGCCCCATCCCCAAATCCCAACGACTATCATCCGCCTCATCCATAAACGTCATCGACATCTGTGAGACCACATCCACATCAAACGTCTCCCCTTCATCTTCCAACTGCTCCACCACCACAAATTGACGCGCCACCGTCACCACAAACTGCTCACCCTCGCCCCAATCATACACTCCAAAATCCCACACTAACATATCCCCCTCATTCTCCCGCGCATCACACGTCTCACACCCCTGCTCCTTATAAAAAGCAATCAACAATTCCACCGCCTCGGCCGGCGTCACCCCTTCCAAACTTCTGCCCCGCGCCGCCACAAACTTTTGAAAATAATCAACTGATTCTTCTGGTAACATCATTTCACCTCAAATTTTATTTAAAATAACACTGTCTCAATGAGAGACTGTGCCCAAATTGTAACACCATCTCCATAATTGCCTAGTGCTCTGCCTGAACTTACTATCCCCCCAAAACTTGCCCAATCCCCCACTTTGCTTTATGATCTCTATCTGCTTTTTACCAAAAAGAATGGAGCAAGAGCCATCCCCCTTACACCTCTTCGTAAATGCCACTCCGTAACTCAAACACACGTTACCTACCAAGCAACATTTACACCGGCTCGCTAATAATTTTTCCCATTATTTCAAATTAGGAGTTATTTATATGCGTTTACAAGATCGCGTTGTCCTCATCACGGGTGGGGCCGCCGGTATCGGCAAAGCCACCGCTCAACGTTTCAAAGAAGAAGGTGCCATCGTCGCTATCTGTGATGTCAATGAAGAAGCTGGACAAGCCACAGCCACTGAACTAGACATTCGTTTCGATAAAGTCGATACCGCCAACAAAGAACAAGTCGATAACTGGCTCGCTTCTGTCCACGAAGCCCACGGCCGCATCGATGTCCTCATCAACAACGCCGGTATCCTCCGCGACGGCCAAATGGTCAAATTCAAAAACGGCGAAATCACCGGTGAAATGTCCGAAGCCCAATTCGATAGCGTCATCAACGTTAACCTCAAAGGGGTTTTCATCTGCGCCCAAGCCGCGGCCAAATATATGATTCCCCAAGGCAGTGGCGTCATTCTCAACGCCTCCTCTATCGTCGGTCTCGATGGCAACTTTGGTCAAACTAACTACGTTGCCACCAAATCTGGCGTCGTCGGCATGACCAAAGTGTGGGCCCGCGAACTCGGCCGCTACGGCATCCGCGTCAACGCCATCGCCCCCGGCTTCATCATGACCGAAATGGTCGCCCAAATGCCTGAAAAAATCCTCGATGGGATGCGGGCCCACACCCCCCTCCACCGCCTCGGCAACCCCCGCGACATCGCTAATGCCTACCTTTTCCTCGCCAGTGACGAAGCCAGCTTCGTCTCCGGCACCGTCCTCCGTGTCGACGGCGGCATCCTCGTCGGCACCTAATTAATCTATTATCGCTCGGGGCACCCCTCGCGGGTGCCCCTCTGTCTAGGAGTAACTCACCCATGGCTCGCGTCTATTCTAGCGAACACGGCCGTATGTGCCCCAATTGCCGCCAACCTATCAACAACTGCCGCTGCCAAAAACAAACCAATAACAACAACACCCCCAACGATGGCATCATCCGCGTCGGCCGTGAAACCAAAGGCCGTAAAGGCAGTGGCGTTACCACCGTGACCGGCCTCCCCCTCAACGACAAAGACCTCAAAAAAATAGCCAAAGAACTTAAGAAAAAATGTGGTAGTGGGGGCACCATCAAAGATGGCGTCATTGAAATTCAAGGCGAACACCGCGACCGTATCGTCACCTTGTTAGAAGGCAAAGGGTATACCGTCAAACGGGTCGGCGGCTAACGCTTACCCCCCTCCATGCGCCCTACCCACCGCGTCAAACCTAGTCGCTCGTAAATCGCCCGCGCCGCCGAGCGGCGGCGCTCCCCCTCGGCCACCTCCCCACACCCCACCAACCAATCCCCCCAACACCACCATAACTCCGCCAAATCCTGCTCAAACCCCTCACCTAAAATCACTTCCCCCCGCTCCCAACAATCAATAGCTCCCCAATGCTCATCATCCACGACAATCTCCCCTAACTCACTCGCCACCATCCCTAATACCCGCCATGCCTGCCCCACTAAATGAGGCGTCTCTGTCACCAACGCTGTCGCCAACGCCTCTCGGCCGCTAACCAACGCTTCCTCATATTGCCCCACACCCAAATACGCCTCCGCCTGATACCGATAAATAACTGTTAAAATAGTCGTATGGCGTATCCCCGCCTCTAAAACCCACGCCAAATTGCTCAAAGCCGCCTCGTACTCACCCAATGCCACTTGCGCCCCAGCCAAACTCGTCCGCACGTACCGTTCACTGTTTTTATCACCAATCCCCCGCATAATCGCCAACGCTTGCTTATAATATGCCAATGCCCCCTCAAAATCACCCATGGTCCGCACCGTCTCCCCTAAATTATTTAAAATATGTGACTCCCCAACCCGATTCCCTAACGATCGTCGCATCAATAACGCCCGCTCCATATACGCCTCGGCCAACTCAAACTTACCCCGCAACTGATAAACCGCCCCAATCATATTCAAACAATACGCGATTAATCCATCATCACCCGCCTCCGCACTTAACTTCAATGCCCGCTCCGCCAACGGCAACGCCTCATCCACCTCCCCCAACTGAAACAAAGTCCACCCCTTCAACCGCAAAACCGCTGCCAACACCCCTTTCTCTTCCCCCATACCCATCGCAATCCGCTCCGCCTCCGCCAATGCCGCCAACCTCGGCTCTCCCTGCGCCCGAAAACGAGACACACCCATCCACGCCCGCACCTGCGCCCCCCGATCATCAATCATCTGCGCATACTGCAACATCTTCTGATACGCCGCTTCCGCTTCCGCCCGCTCATTTTGCAAACGCCAAATATCTCCCAACCCCTCATACATCGCCACCACATCAGCCCCAATCCCCCGCTCGGCCAAATCACCTTCCAATAAATCCGCCTCCTCCCAACCAGCCAACGCCCGCTTATAGTAAGCCAAGGCCGTCTCATGACCATAAGCCGACTGTGCCTGCTGACCCGCTCGCACATACCAATAAGACGCCTCCTCCTTCTTTTCCGCCAACCACCAATGATCAGCAATCACCCCCGCATAAGGAGACAACTGCTCGCCGCTTGCCGTCATTAACCACACGGCCGCCCGCTCATGATAATCCCGCCGCGCCGATTTCAACACTTGCCGATACGCCACTTCATGCAACACCGCATGTTGAAACAAATACTCCTCACTCCCTGTAAAAGCTGATTGCGCCCGCCGCCAAATAAACCCTTTTACTTGCAATCGCTCTAAATATTCTTGCAAAATCTCGGCATCACTATCTTCCCCTGCCAACGCTACCACCGCCGTATCCCAAAAAACCCGCCCCACTACCGCCGCTTGATGCAACAATCGTCGCTCCCCCCAATCTAACCGATCAATCCGCGCCTGCAACACCCCCGTTAATGTCGTTGGCACCCGCACTCGCGTCAATATATCTAAATCAACCCGCCACGCCACATCATCAACCACCACCACCCCATCAGCAATCAATACTTTAAGAATCTCTTCCAAATAAAACGGATTCCCTTCCGCCTGTTCCACTACCAACGACACCAATTTATCGGGCAAATCAACCACTTTATGCAACAATTGTCGTACCAATTGCGCACTCGCCTCATCCGTCAATGGCTCAATCACAATTCGTTCTTCACCAACTATCCCTTCCCCCCATGCCGGATAATGCTCATCAAGTGCTGGTCGTGCCCCAGCCACGACCCACACCGGGCAGCGCTCACTACCACGCCACACACCTTGCAACAAGCGCAAACTTTCTTCATCCGCCCAATGCAAATCTTCCAGTAACAAAATGACCGGGGTAACGGCCGTTGCCGCCACAAAAAATTGCTGAATATAATAACTCCCCCGCGTATAAATCTGACGCGTATCATCCCGAATCCCCTCAATATGCGCACTAACCCCCAAATCAAACCCTAACAAATAAGCAATGACATGTGCCTGCTCTTCACTATCCTCTCCCAAAAACAACGCCACCCCTTGCTCCATCTTCAACTGAACATCAACCCCCCGATCATTATCCTGAATTTGAAACAAAGAGGAAAACAGATGTCGCGCCAAGGCAAACGGTACCTTCTGCTCCGTTTGCCGCGCCCGCCCCTTCAACAAAAAATAACGCTCCTCTCTCGTCTGCAACCAATCTAATAACTGATAAATCAGCCGCGACTTCCCAACCCCGGCCTCACCCAAAATCGTCGTAACCCGCAATGCTCGCGTCGCTATTACCTCTTCCCAAACCTGTCGCAACCGCTGCCAAATCTCATCGCGCCCTACAAAACCCGCCTCAACACCAGCCACTCCCCGCGTCGCGGCCCGAAACCGATGAGGCAATGCACGCACCACGCGATAAACATCCCATTGTCGTTCTCGATAAGCAACTGTGTCGACCATCTCCACCGCAAACAACTCCGTTACATGACGCTGAGTGCGCTCCGTCATCAACACCCCCCCTAATGGAGCTCGCTTCTCTAACATCTCGGCCAACGTCACCGCCTCACCCACCGCCGTAAACTCTCTCCGTGTCCCTACCTGACCCAAAAACACCGTCCCCGTACTAATCCCAATTCTCATCTGCAAGACCGCCTCATCCCCACCCCAACGCCCCGCCGCCAATGCCGTCTGCATCGCTAAGCCCGCCCGTACCGCCTGCTCCGGATCATCCTCACGTGCTATCCGACTCCCCCATAACGCCACCACCGCATCCCCAATATGCTTATCTATCACCCCCCCATGGGCCACAATAATCTCATCCAAAACCGACCAGACACTATTGATTAATGTCGCCAACTCCTCCGCATCTAATTTCTCGGCCAACTGCGTAAAACCGGATAAATCCCCAACCAACACCGTCACCTGCTTTCGTTGATTCTGCACCTCCCTCGGCCCCAACTGCGCCAACTTCTGCCGCAACGCCGTAATCGCCGCCGCCACCAACTCCTCGCCCAACACATCACGCAAACTCTCCTGCGCCGCAATCGCCTGCTCAATGACTTCCCGCTCAGTCACGCCCCATCCGCTCCAAAAATAAACTCATCTTTTGTTGCTTAAATAAAATGCGTGCCTCTTCAGCCAACACCCTCGCTCGCTTAAGCTCTCCCTTCTGCCGCGCCGATTGTGACCAATGCCATAACGTCACCGCCTGACTGTAAGGAATGTCCGCTTCCCGAAAGATTTTTTCCGCTTGGCTAAAACAGAAATGATAATCACGGGTCTTTGTCCGCTCATCAACGGGCAAGGGGCCCACAACGGCCGTTACCCGCCCCAAAACCCGCCACGCCTGCCCCAACAATTTCGGAACCTGCGCCTTATAGGCCAACTCCCACGACTCTAACGCCAATTCCACCGCCTGCTCCCCATCACCCATCCCCAAATACGCTTCCGCTTCATGCAAATAAAGCTCACTCAAATCATAATTAATCCCCATCCCCAAACCACGAACTTCCGCCGCATACTTTAGCGCCTCTTCATACGCCCCCTGCGCCGTCTGCACGGCCACTAAATTCATCAAACAGGTCGCTTCTACAAACCGGACCCCAATCTCGCGCGTAATCAGTAACGCTTGCCGATAAAACGATGCCGCCTGCTCATAATTGCCCTGAAAGCGAAGCAATTCCCCAATATTATTTAAAATTCCACTCTCTCCCATCCGATCACCAATCGAACGGCGTACCGCCAACCCTCGCTCAAGATATTTTTGAGCCACATCAAACTGCCCCCGTACTTGATATACCACCCCTATCAAATTCAAACTATACCCTTGAATCACCCGATCACCCGCTTCAAGGCTCAAATCTAAACTTTCATTAGCTAACGTCAACGCCCGCTCCCCGTCCCCTAACAGATACCAACACCACCCCTGAGTACGTAACGCCCGGGCTAACAGTGACAAATCCAAAGGCTCTACCAACCGTGCCTTAGCCACCGCTTTTTCTGTCGTCTCTAAACTGCTACGCACATCATCTTGATGCGGGGTTAAACCCAACCACGCCCGTGCTTCTAATGCTGGATCACCCATCTTTTGGGCCAACACCAACAAACGATTCGCATACTGCAACGCCTCAGTAAACAGATTCCGATCACGATAAACAAAGCCTAACCCTTCATAAATAGCCACCAATAAATCATCAGACGCATTTTCACCCAATAAAACGTGTGCCTGCTCAAAATAATGTTGTGCCTGTTCGAGTGCATAGGTGGCCCGTGCCCGTTGTGCCGCTGTAATCAGCCAACTAGCTGCCGCTTTATTCTGATTCGCCTGCTCATAATGATTAGCAATCACACTCGCATATTCACCAACCCGCTCCCCGCTCCAATGCACTAACCACTCGGCCACCCCCTCATGATACAGATGCCGCCGAGTCCGCAAAATCTGCTCATATGTCACCTCACGCAAAATCGCATGCTTGAAAAAATATTCCGTCGTATTTTGAAAAACAGGCTGTGGCCGCTGAAAAATCATCTCTTTCGCCTGCAAATCCCCTAAAATACGCGCCAAGGCGGGCGTCACCAAGGAATCCTCAGCCGTAATAACAACTTCCCGCCCCTCCTCTCGCGCCGCCATGTAAGCGATGGCCTCATCCCAAAACTGGCGCCCTACCACCGCCGCTTGTTGCAAAACGCGTCGCTCCGCTACACTCAACCGATCCAGACGCGCCTGCAAAACCCCCGTTAAACTCGGTGGTATGCGTAAATTATCTAACCGCTGCTGATCCACACGCCACAAAGGCTCTTGCTTGCTAATGACCCCATCCTCCAACATCATCTTAATCAACTCTTCAACATAAAAGGGATTCCCCTCCGCCTGTTTCGTAATCAGCTGACGCAATTTCAACGGGATTTCTGGCACTTTACGCAAAATATCACTAACGAGGCGCTCACTATCTGCTCCGCTTAATGGTTGTAAATGTAACTGGCTATGTCCTTCCCCTTGATACCAATCTGGTATCTGTTCGCTTAGTTCTGGCCGTGTGGCCCCGATGAGGAGGAACGGCCGTTCGCCCCACGCCTCCCGCCAATACGCCAACAATGCCAAAGATGCCTCATCCGCCCACTGCAAATCCTCTAACATAAACACCAACGGCGCCAACGCCGCTGCCGCCTGTAATAACTGCGTCAAATACAACCGCCCCCGATCATGAATCTGACGAATATCATCTTTAATCCCCTGCACGTATTGGCTATGCGCGAAGTCGAACCCCAGCAACTGGCCCACAATATGTGCCTTCTCCGCCTGCCCCTGCCCCAAAAAACTAGCAAACCCCAATTCAAACTTCTCTTCAACCACCGACCGCCCATCACTTTCCTGAATCTCAAACCGAAATGATATGAAATTACGTGCCAAGGCAAATGGTAACTGTCGTCGCGCCTGATTCATCCGCCCCTTAAACAATAAAAAATAACGAGATTGTAAATTTAACCAATCTTCAAACTCATACAGCAACCGTGACTTCCCCAAACCCGCCTCCCCCACCACTGTCACTTGACGCCAACCACCATACCGCATCACCGTGTGGAATTCTCCTTGCAAATGCGCCAACTCCCGACCACGGCCAACCATCCGCGTCTCCACCCCCTCCACCCCCCGCGTCGTTAACCGAAATGTCCGCGCTTTCACCTGCTTGACTTCATAAACGGTAATCCCCTCCCGTCGTGCCGGACCAGTCACTTTCGGCCACGCCGCCACCTCAAAAATCCCGCGCACGTGCCGATACGTATCATGCGCAATTAACACCCCACCAATCGGCGCCGCCGCTTCTAGCGCATGCGCCACATTCACCGCATCACCCAAAGCCGAAAACTCTCCCGAACTACCTACCTCCCCTAACAACACCATACCTGTGCTCAATCCAATACGCATCCCCACCTTCAACCCATCATCTAAACCAGCAATCCCTTCTTGCAACTCCGTCTGCATCGCCAAACTCGCCCGAATCGCCTGCTCCGCATCATCTTCCCGTGATACATCCACTCCCCACAAAGCCACCACAGCATCACCAATATGCTTGTCAATCCGCCCCCCATAACGCACAATAACCTGATCTAAAGCTTGCCACAATGTATTAATAAATTCGCCCGCATCTTCCGCATCCATCGCTTCAACCAAAGCCGTAAACCCTGATAAATCAGCCACCAATACCGTCACTAACTTGCGGACATCTGATGAAACTGTTGTCAAACCAGCTAACTGTTGCCGTAAAGTAGCAATAGTCGCTTCAACCACATCATCCCCTAAAATAGGTCGTAACATCTCTTGGGCTTCAATTGCTTTTTCTAACGCTTGCCGTTCATTCATATGGTATCTATTTGATCGTTGTTTCTGTCATAGCTAAACATCACACACCTCAAACTATACCCTTTTTTTTGCTTTTTGTACACTGTATTGGTAGCTCCCCTACGCATTTTACTATGCAAAAAGCCTAGTAGCCCCCCCCACTAACTTCCAGGCTACAACCGTAACGGCAAATGGCGTAATCGCTGTCCCGTCAAATCAAAAACGGCATTAGCCACCGCCGCCGCTACCGGCCCCATCGGTGGTTCACCCATACCAAATGGCCGATCGCCACTCGATAACAGCAACACCTCCACATCCGGCGTCTCTTTCATCGTCAACAACGGATACGAATCAAAATTCCCCGCTTCTGCTTGCCCATCTTTAAATCTAATTTCCTCAAATAAAGTAGAGCTCAATCCCATTAAAATCCCACCCTCTGTCTGTGCCTTACAACCATCAGGATTAATCACTAGCCCCGGATCAACACTCGTTACAATCCGCTCAACCTTAATCTGATTATCAACGATAGCGACATCCGCTACCATCGCCACCACTGTGTTCGCATCCACACAAATAGCCAAACCTCGCCCTCGGCCAGCTGGGGGCCCCTCAGCCCACTTCACCCCCTCGGCCACCGCTTCCAACGCCCGCCGATAACGCTCACCCAATTCACCCTCTGGCAAATTATTCAGCCGCAACGTCAACGGATCAATCCCTTCTTGATGAGCCAATTCATCCACAAAGCTCTCCACCGCAAACACATTGGCCAACAAACCTAATCCCCGCCACCAACCAGTCCGAAATGGCAACTCAACCAACCACGTCATCGTCCGCTTATCAGCTATCGCATACGGAATCATCGCCCCCCGCCAAGCCCCAAAATCAGCACCCAATACCAGCTCCATCGCTTTAGGCACAAACCCAAAGGCCACCGGCCCACTCACTTGTTGATGCTCCATAGCCAACAGCTTCCCATCAGCCGCTACCCGTCCCCGCATCACATGTCGCGTCGGTGGCCGGAAATACCCATAGCGCATCTCTTCGGTACGCGTCCAACCGACATGCACCGGCTTGCCAACTTTAGCCGATAACCGCGCCGCTTCTAACGCCACATCAGCCCCCTCTTTCCGACCAAATCCCCCACCTAAATAAGTTCCCTGCACCACAACTGTTTCTGGCTCTCGGCCCAAAAACTCCGCAATCGCATTCGCCGTATTGCTCGGAAACTGTGTCGATACCCACGCCTTTACCTTATCCGCCTGGACATCAACCAACGCCGCCTGCCCCTCTAAATGGGCATGTACCGCTACCGGCGAAGAATATTCTGCTATATAGCTGTCCTCAGCCTCAAACGCCGCTTTCACATCCCCTTCTTTCTGAATCACTACCCCCCGCCCATTCCCGACCTGCACTATCTCATCAATATCTTCTTGTTGAAAGATATCCTCTTCCCAGCTTAAATCAAGACGACGTATCGCCGTCTGCGCCGCCGCCCGCGACGTCGCCACCACACCAGCCCACCCATCCTCTAACACAACCATTTCCACCCCATCCACCTCATTAGCCGTCCCCACATCCGCTTTCACTAACCGACTACCCCATGAAGGTGGCCGCGCCACCGCCCCGTACAACATCCCCGGCAAACGCATATCATACCCATAGATCGCTTCACCAGTTAATTTAGAAGCAAAATCAACCCGCCCCTTCGCCTGCCCAATCGTGTGAAAATCAGCAACTGACTTCAATGCGGGCGCTTCTTCCGGCACTTCCCAACTATCAACATTAGCCGCAATCTCCCCATAGCTCAAACTAGGCTCACTTTCCCCACGCTTATAAACCGCTCCCTCTTTTGCTTCTAAGCCACTTACCGCAACCCCTAATTGCCCCGCCGCCGCACTCAATAACATCTGACGCATCGTCGCCCCCGCTTCCCGTAATGGCCCATACAAGCCACTCACCGAGGTACTCCCCGCTGTCCCCCCATCATTTCCCCAACCATGATCTGTTGGTGCTTGACGCACCTCGACCTGCTCCCAAGCAACCTCCAACTCCTCGGCCGCAATCTGCGCCAAAGCCGTATGCACCCCTTGCCCCATCTCCACCTTAGGCATATACATCACCACTTTATTATCCGCCCCAATCTCAAACCATAAATTAGGCGGCGCTTCTATCCCACCCATTGTGTTCTCTCCGGCAAACATGCCCGCTACCTGCAATCGAAACGCCGGCACCCCAAACCGCACCCCCAAGGCCAATCCCACACCCGTTGCTCCCAACCCAATCAAAAAGCCACGTCGTGAAACTCGCCACCGCCGTTTTTTACTCTCTTTATTAACTTTCGCCGTACTCATTAACTCGCCTCCTCTTGTAATAACGTCGCTGCTTTAGCCACCGCCCGCTTGATGCGCACATAAGTGGCACACCGACAATAATTTTCACCCATCGCTTCAACAATCTCATCCTCAGTTGGATTGGGGTTCTTGGCCAAAAATGCGGCCGCTGTCATCATCTGTCCGCTCATACACCAACTACATTGTGGCGTTTGCTCATCCATAAACGCTTGCTGTACTGGATGCAATTGCCACGAACCATCACCTGTCACCCGCGCCATCCCCTCAATGGTTGTCAGCTCCTTACCCACAACATCAGTCACTGGCGTGATACAACTGCGAACCGCTTCCCCATCAATATGTACCGTGCATGACCCACAAATACCAGCCCCACATCCATATTTCGTGCCAGTCAAACCTAACTCATCGCGCAAAACCCACAACAAAACCCGGGGCGGCGACTCAGCTACTTCGTATATCTCACCATTAATCGTCAATTGCATATCACTTGCTCCTACCTATCATAAAATTTCACTGTTGCTATTATCAAAATATACCATCAGCACAACATTTGTCGATATTATTATACACAATTGTCCACTATTTGTCCACATTGACAATCGGTTACCACTACTCTTCTTCACCGCTTAGAGCTGTCGACTCTTCTGCTGACCCCATACTCGCCCCAACCACAAACGCTTCGCCCCCAACTTTCACCTCATCTGCCTCCGATAATCCCTCTAGCACCAAACGCTCTTCGCTAGCCAACTGTTCGTATGCATCAATATAACGGGCCAACAACCCGTCAAAATAGGCATCAAACTCCGCCCATCGTCGTTGTAACATCGATTTCTGCTCGGCCAACATCTCATCCTCTTCATCCTCATACCGCACCCGACGCAATGAACGCCACACATGCCGACTACTATCAATCATCTCTTCCGCTATCTGCGATAAAGGACTCGTCGTCGTATCCGCCAAAACCAAATCCATCGCCCGTCTCGTCCGCTCCGCCTCCACTTCCCCCTCTATTCCCCTGACCCCAATCGCATAATTTAATAAAAAAGCCCGATGCCAATAATAGCCCAACATATCAGTCGCTTCTTTTACCGTCAAAAAATAAAGGATCTTGCGCGACAACCGCTTCAAAAAAATAAATCCTAACTTCAATGGCAACAACAAACAACTATCCCAACACCCCTGCTCCCGATCCTGTCCTAAACTACGCAACCACTCATTCGACAGCCGCTTGCCCTGACGACGCGCAATCGTTCGCGGAATCCGCCGCCGAAAATACCACTCAAACGCCCAATCTAAACCCGGAATTGGTATCAAAATCGATAATCCCGCAAAAGTCGCATCAGCATAAACAGCCCAATCAAATTCATGATCAATCCCATTCTCTAGCTTTGTACTCATCATTACTCCTCTTACATGATCAAAAAAGCAGGGCACCCCGAAGGATACCCTGCTTCATTCTAACATTACCTAATTCGCAATCTTACCACAATAGAAACTATTTTGGCTTATTGCTTACAGGCATGCATCCTTATTGCGTTTGCCGCCGTCGGGATACCATCACGAAGCCAGCCGCCATCGTCACCAAGACGAAGACCATCACCAATGGCATACTGCTACTGGCCGTTTCACCATTAACATTGCTCAAAGCAACATCAGTTGGGCCCGTAATCTCGACCGTTGTCGTATCGAAACCTTCGGCCCACTCAGCACCAGTAATAGCGAACCACGAGGCATCACTGACCGTCGTTTCGTTAATAACCTGTTGCACCAAGACAAACTCAGTATCACCAGGCCACAACTCGAAATCGAAGGTCGTAATGTGACCAAACGCCGTCTCCGAGATCGTATGCGTGTACAACATCATATTACCCGTGTTGGCCACACTGTAGCAATAGGTCACTTCAGTGCCAGCATCAACCGTGATCATATCAGTCGTTGCACAACTGGCTGGATCTGTACCCACAGTCACCTGCAAGTCCAATTCCGGCAACGGATTCACGACTTCCAAAGTCAATGGCACCATGCTCAACGCTTCGTCCGCATCATTAGCCCGGATACAAAGGGTACCAGTGTAGATACCAGCCGCTAAGCCCGTCGAGTCAAACGTCACATCAACCATATCACTGGTCATGCTAATCGTTGTCCCCGCGGTTGGAGCCACAGACGCCCATGGAATATCAGCTGGAGCCTCACATGGCATCGGTGGTGGTGGTGTACCCACAAACTCAACCGAATCAATCCCGATGTAGTTGGAATTGTTCCCTGTTGGGCCAGCACTTGTTGGGACGTAGTAACGCATAGCTACCCGTCCGGTGTTACCAGCATAAGCACTCAAGTCAATCGTATATTGCGTCCATACCTCTGGATAACCACCAACCGATAACGTATCGTTGATATCCAACTCTAAGTTAGTGAAATCACCAACATCAGCCACAGCGGTACCCACATCAGTGCTCGCACCAGCCGTACTCACCCGAACCTGCAAACGATCCGGCCAACTACTACCAGTTGCCGTCCGTGTCCAGAAGGAGAAAGTAGAACCAGCTTCAAACGTCAATTCTGGGGTCATCAACCAGTTGCTGATTTGCGTGCCCGCAGTATTGTTGAAGTTAGCCCCAATATAAGCCGTTGGATCACCAGCTTGGGCGGGGAAGACCCCATCACTACCTTGGAACCAATCAGTGGTACCAGGTGTATCAGAATTGTTTTGTGTCGCCCAACCAGGTAAGTTAGTCACATCATCAAAACCTTCCGTCAAAGCACCAGACAAGTTATCGGCCACCGGTGCCACCGATGTATCGGCACGCCCATCACGGCTACCCATCATCTCTGGTGCCGCCGCTAATGGCGCCATCATTTGCCATTCATCAATGGTCCACGTCAGGTCCCCATCACCTAAGTTGGTGATAGTTAAGGCTTGCGTTGTCACCATATCAGGTGGTTGCATTTGATACATCGAGGTTGGATCAATTTCGATCTCAGCGTTACCAGAAGCGACCGCATCGATACACCACAAATCAAGGGTACCTGTATCACCAGCTGCTCCATCAGAAACCGTAATGGTCCAGGTCCCGTCAAGGGATTCACCATTAAAGACAGCTAACGCTTCATTTGGTAAGAAGATACCATCGATGGTTGGGGTAGCATCAGCACATTCATTTTCAACTGGCGTTGCGGCCGAGTCGTCAAGAATAGCGCTAATATCATCACCAGCACAACCAAATCCAGAACCCGTATAACCAGGTCGATCAATAACGGTTGCACTTGTGCCCGTGTCTTCATGGGTAATTGTGAAGCTCAAGTCACCAACCCAAGTATGGGTCGCATCAATCCAGATATTCAAATCTTGGATGCTACCACCTGTCATCGTCATGCTATTAGATGCCCCACCAGGTGAATTGTCAGGAATAGACAACGCTGGCGAGTTACATGTATTTGGAATCACAATGACGGTCGCGCTAGCTGTCGCTTGTGCATATTGAGCCCCAGGATTGTAAGCATCCCAAGTAGCCACATTAGTGGTCGTACCAGCTAATGTAATTGGCCCTTCAATGTGCTCATAGCTAGCCGCTGGGTCTAAGGTCACCGCCGCACCAGTAAGCAAAGTACCCAATTGATCATCCATCAAATCATGGACAGTCAAGGATACCGAACCTGTATTTGTCACTGTGTAACAGTAATAAACAGGTGTACCAGTGTTAACCGTTAAGGTGTTGGTCGTTCCACAACTACCATCCGTGCTAACTGTTTTCTCCAAGGAGATATATCCTTGTGGCCACAAAGCAAAGTCAGTCGTTGTCGTCATACCAGCAGTGGCTACTGCTGAAGCTTCAGCTGGTAAATAACCAGGAGCCATAACTGTAATACTATATGTACCAGCTGGTACCGCTACATTATACGTATCACCAGTTACAGTTGCGCTAAACACACCTGGGTTATCAATCATCACATCAGCAACCACCGGCAAAGCACTCACCCGATCGGTGATACTACCATCTAACACACCACAAGTTGGGCAGTCAAGATGCATCGTCAATGGCATTGTTTCTACCATATTGACGAAGGTACCACTGAAGGTTAAATCGGCTGTATAAGTGCCTAATGTCAACAATCCGTTGGAGTCAAACACAACTTCAAATGTCGCCGTGCTGTTCGCTGGAACTGTGCCACTATTAACTGGTGCCGAGGCCCAAGCTGCAGCTGCACCTAACACACCAGCCCCACGAACTGTCCAGTTACCTGGCAATCCGAAGCTATCAATAACACCCCAAAGGTCATCAGATGGCAATGTTGGCGGATCCGATGGTGTCGTTGTGTAAGAACCAACCCAAGAACGTCCTTGTGAGGAACTTTGATCAATTGCTGCCGGGAATTCACCAGCATTAACACCGGCGGTACGATTCACAACACCAATCAATACATCACCAGGAGTCATAAAGACAACTGGCTCGGCCAATGTATACATCGACCACGTAGTAGCATCAGCCGCTTGAACAGTCGCATTATAACTACCCAAGTGAACGGCATTGGTGCCGGGATCATTATCCCCATCTGTATCTTCGTAGATATAGATATCAATCTCTTCACCAATATCAACACCAACCCCAGCATTAAACAATACCCACACCTCTTGCAAGGTGAACGGATAATTATTAGGATCTGGTGTAAAGCGATTCATCCATAAGAAAGAACCACCTGCTGTTAAACCAATACTGTCCTCGAGGCTACCATCGTCCACACTCAAGGCAATAGTGCCCGCAGATACATGGGGAACGTCAGACATCATCCCAGCCGCACTACCGGCCGCTGATAGTTCAGACCCAGCTGTTGTCAACATGATCTGTTGCTGAGCTAATGGCTGAATATCAACATTGGTCACATTAAAGGCGGGATCAGCAAAGTTACCAATCGCCACTGACCAATCAATGGGCAATGGACCGGTGTTCGTTACTGTCACTGTGTTTGTAACCACATCACCCAAGCTCATGAACTCTTCAATGCCAGCTGGTGAGTAGCTTAAATGGGAACCATAAAGAGCGAAATCTTGCGTCGTTACTGTATCCGTAACAATTGTCACGCCAGTAACAGTGGCCGATACATAATTCATCATGCTAGCGGTCATATCATAATCGCCAGGCATCAATGTCATCGTGTACATACCACTCGCATCGGTCATGGTGGCCATCGCCAATGGGCCGGTTGCGGCTACATCAGCACCCGCTAACGGCATACCGGTATCACCATCAGTAACTTGACCAGTGACGGTACCAACACCATCCACATCAGCTGGCAATAAACACCACTCATTGAGTGTACCTTGATCGCCACCCGCTGAATCAGTCACATGCAAACGCCAGGTACCAGCTAACGATTCAAAATTGAAGTTAGCCAATGGTTCTGGTGGGTAGAAAGTCCCATCAACAGTTGGCGTTGCACCAGCACAAGCATCCATAACCGGATTAGTTGCATCATCATCTAATAAAGCAGCAATATCATCACCACTACAACCAGACGAATCATACACATTCACCATCGTGCCTGTATCAACATGCTCAAGATCGATAGTTAAATCACTAACCCATGTATGGGAAACATCTAACGAAACATCTAAATCGAGCAATAACCCACCAGTCGCCAATGTCACTTCATCAGTCACGGTTTGGTTATCGACAATCGGCAAATTAGGTGTAAAACAGATCACCGCTCCAGTCGTAAAGCTGAACGTAGCTGAATCAACACCTGTACCACAAGCATTCATAGCCCGTACACGCCAGTAATAAGTCGTTTCTGGCGCAAACGCCAAGGTCGACTCATGCATCGTGCCCTCAACTGTAGCTGAATAATCGATGCTACCAAAGGCAGGATCATCATCAACTTCAATCATGTAACTACCAGCTTGGGCTGGGGCTGACCAACTAAACATCGGCCGTAATGGCTGATCTGTAGCCGTATCAGCTGGAGCAACCAAGGTTGGCGCACCAGGAGCAGCATCAAACAGATGCAGGTCTGCAGTCGTACCTGTAGCCGTTACCGAATCTGTACCGATAATATCAAACGTATACATACCAGCCGCGCCAGCCGTGTTCGTTACCCATAACGTTGTTGTCATCGGTACAGTACCAACCGAAGTTGGATCAAACATAGTCGCCACACCAGCAGGAACATTAGCGGTGCTAAAGTCAACCGGTGGTGTATAAGCTGGTCCAGCTAATACTTCAAACAAAGCAGTATCACCAACACATAAATCTTGTGCTGGTGGCTGAACACTTAAGAACTCACAGAATGCTGGAATATCAAACGCTTCTGTACCATCAGTCGTCGAGCTAGAGCTACCTTGAACAGCGCTCCAACCTAGACCACGACGGGCAAAAGCATCCCAAATCAAACATTGATTAGCGCCACCATATAAAACTTGGTCGGCGGCTAAGATACCATCACGGGAATCAACAAAACCAGGGTTACAAACTTGTTGTTTTAAACCTTCAGTCACTAACGACATGGCCATATTGTTACCACCTGCACCATTGTACAAGTCAGCATCAAAACCATATTCGTCAATCAAATCCCAAGTCATCTCCCAAACAATGGTCGCCCAAACAAAGCCAACACCATGAGGAATTGCTTGTCCACCGATATCACCATACGTGAAATCATTAACAGCGAAATCAGTGCTATAAGGAGCTGAACGAATACCACCACCATCAGGCGGCTCATTGAATAGATAAGTACCAACGCCACGGGCATCTGTCCGCGTGTCACCCGCATCCATCGTAAACATCAAACCGTACCAGTCACTCCAACCTTCACCAGCTTGCTCAGAGTTATTCAAACAACTAGTATTAGCTGGACCACCAGTCAAACGAATTGAAATGCCATGAGCATACTCATGGACAATAACCATATTATCAAAGTCACCATCTAAGGTCACACCATCATTGTCCCAATCACAAACATACATTTGCATACGGGGCTCACTACCATCAGGCAACGTCAGGAAGTTCGCATTACATGTACCACCACCATCTTGGGCTTCAGCATTAACGCTATCACCACCAACACCACCTTCACCATAAAGATTGTCTTGGAAGTTACCACCAGCAGGGTCAAACCCATATTGGTACATTACATCATGAATAATATTGTTCCAATAGAAGAGATTCACAATTGCGGCATCTTCATACGCTTCTGGCGATGGTTGTGATAAATCAAGAGGAAAATCACAATTTAAGCTAGCACCACAATCAGGGCTATAACCAGGATTATCACCATCATCATAAGCGTGAACGTTATTCCCTTGTGTGATTGTAAACTCAGGGCCTGCAACACCATTTGTATCATGCCAACCAAAAGGTGATGCGGAACCACCATCTAAATAAGCATCAATTTGTGATGTACGTGCGTCAGCCGGAGGCAACGGGGTTGTGTGATTCGGACTTTCTACAGGCCAAGCATAAACTTGATACGTTTCGCCTGTACCACCAGCTGCCGCTGGTGCCTCGGCCGGCGCCGCCACTGGCGCAAAACCAGTCGCTGAACCATGACCATGAGCCGCTTCACGTTGTGCTTGGTAATCCTCATGGATCACCAAATCACGAATGTCCAAAACATCACCAGTAGCGGCATCAATCCGCATTGACCAATAATGCTTTTCACTTAAATCATAAATTTCAATATCCCACGCCAAGACCAACCGATCTTTAACCTGTTGGTAAACCAATTTAGCCGGAATATCATGAAGCGAAATACCACCACTGTTAAACAAAGTAGCTTGCTCAGCACCTTGCCCAGCTTGTAAAATTGATGTTTTTTCGCTTAACTGTAAGCCTAAATACAACGCAGCTACCTCCACAGCGTCAAAAGCTGTTAATTGCGTCGCATTACTAACTACGGCTTCCGCAGCATTAGGCACAAATTGTTCATTAATAGCGACAATTCTACCATCATCTGTAATAGAAATTGTCACATGAGCACCATAAACACCAATGCCAGCAACAAGTTGCTGGCCATAAATGTAGGTAACTCCACTCAAACTAGAGACAGTTTCATTTGTCACTTTCATATCCGCAACATCAGCGGCCGTCAACCCAAAATCAGCTGCATGAGTGGTCAAATAACCTTTAGCAATCGCTAACGGCTCTCCTTGATTTGGACCAGTCAAAAAACTGTTGTAGACGTATTGCCGAGTAGGCGCCTCGTCATTGGGGGCGGCAGACGCTGAAGATTGCGGAGCAATAGAAACCAATATCAACAATAATAACATGCTGAGACTGGTCATAAGCCATGTGTGTTGTTTCTTTCGATTCACGTCCACACTCCTTTTTCCTTCGTCATAACCAAACAATAAAACAAAACAATCTTTGGAGGCTCAGATTGTTACTAAAAATCATAGAATCCTATTTTCACACGATAAACCAAAAACAAAACAGCCATAAAGGATATGATGATCCCTTATGGCTACATAATTACAAAGATATTATTGATGTTCTGTTGCGGTTCACACATATTCTAAACAAACACTCTATGATATAATTACAAGCACTCAATCATATAGTACTTTTCTCGATTTTACAAGCCCAACCACAAAAATTATCTAGTTTTATCTTCAAAAAAGCTGTTTGCCTATTAAACACTTGCCCCTGACAGCTAATCGGCGTATAGTACATATAAAATAATTGCTATTTTAGCTAAAAGGATTTTACTTATGAGCACAACCGAAAACAATCTACCTATTAGCCCCGAGCTCTTAGAGATTTTGCGATGCCCTAAAGCGGTGCAATCTGATGAGTATGGTGACGATCCTGGTCGCTTAGAACTTGTAAAAAATGCTTGGCTTGTCTGTGCTGATACGGGACTCAAATATCCCATTCGTGATGGCATTCCCGTAATGCTTATTGAAGAAGGAGAAAAATGGCGGGACACAGCCACAGCTGATCTCCCCGTCCCTCCACCAGAAAAGTAGACGCTTATGAAAACAATTCTCCAAATTGAAGATAATTTCGCTAACAAAACCCTTATCGAACGTGTCTTAGAACGTCACGACTATCGCCTCCTCCATGCCCCTGATGGGGAAACTGGCTTGGATATGGCTGAAGAATATGAACCAGATCTTATCCTGATTGATATGGGCTTGCCTGATCTTGACGGCCAAACTGTGGTCACCTTTCTCAAGCAAATCCCGGCCTTAGCCAATACACCCATCATCGCCATTACAGCTTGGCCTGAAGACAAAGCTGTCGAAATGGCCGAACGGTATGGATGTGATGGCTGTATCACCAAACCTATCAATATCAAGACGTTTCCGGAACAGTTAGCAACTTTTTTTCGTGAATAAATAATTGGTTGAAATTATTCGAAATGCTAAACACGCTCACGCCAGCTACCATTAGAGAGACCGCTAATGCTTTAGCAAATGTTGTTAATCGCACACCAATCATAACTTCCCGCTCACTTAACCAACAACTTGGTGGATTAAAACTATTCCTCAAAGCAGAAAATTTTCAACGCGTGGGTGCCTTCAAATTTCGTGGCGCTTATAATGCTTT
The DNA here is from genome assembly GCA_035459145.1 of Anaerolineae bacterium. Lineage (GTDB taxonomy): Bacteria > Chloroflexota > Anaerolineae > Promineifilales > Promineifilaceae > DATHYN01. The sequence goes on from DATHYN010000228.1 coordinate 41,231, forward strand.
GCGCCAATTATCCTCTGAAGATAAACAGAAAGGGGTCGTTACCCACTCCAGCGGCAATCACGCCCAAGGAGTTGCCTTAGCCGCCAAACTATTAAATATTCCAGCCACCATCGTCATGCCCGACGATGCTCCTGTTATCAAACGCACAGCAACCGCCGCTTATGGTGCCCAAATAATCTCTTGCTCTGCTGCTCAACGGGAAGCCGTTTCCGCCCAGCTCGTTGACCAACACAACTACACCCTCATCCATCCTTATGATAATGATCACGTCATTGCCGGCCAAGGCACGGCCGCTTGGGAACTCATTCATGATGTTCCCGATTTAGACATTATCTTTACCCCTGTAGGCGGCGGCGGCCTAATTAGTGGCACCGCTTTAGCTATTGCCGCATTAACGCCAAATATCAAATTAGTCGGTGTCGAACCAGCAGCGGGTGATGATGCCAATCGCTCATGGCGGCAAGGCACAGTTTGTAGGCTAACGGCCGTTCCCCAAACCATCGCCGATGGCCTCCGCACCCGCTTCATCGGTCAAAGAAACTTAGCCATCATGCGCCAATATGTGACCGATATGACCACTGTCACCGACCAAGATATCATCACAACCTTGCAATTTGTTTGGTCACGACTAAAAATCATTATCGAACCGAGTGCCGCTGTCGCTCTCGCCCCCCTCTTTTGTGGCCATTATCACTTACCAACCGGAACAAAAGTCGGCATCATTCTCAGTGGTGGCAATATCGACCTCACCCAATGCGGCTTTTTTCATCAACTCAATGATTAAAGGTACTTTATGACTAGTGACAATACCCTTAATATCCTCGTTTGTACCCCGCTCTCAACTGAGCAACAAACCATTTTAGCCACCAGTGGCCAACTACACCACCTTGATCAACCCGATGAAAAATCATTAATTCCTATCATCCACCAATATGATGCTCTTTTGGTTGATAGTCAAACATATGTCAGTGGCCAAATCATTGAAGAAGGGTATAACTTACGTGTGATTGGCACCCTCGACCCCCGTCTTGATAATATCGACGTTAGTGCCGCTCGTGCCTTTGGTATCCCCGTTTGCCATACCCCCAATAGCAACGCTATCGCCGTCGCCGAACAAACCTTCGCCCTTTTACTTATGCTGGCCGCTCGTGACCCCCAACATGCTGGACTAGCCGGCAAAACATTAGGCTTGGTCGGTTTTGGCCCTGTCAGCCAAGAAGTTGCCCGCCGCGCCAAAGCATTTGAAATGCATGTCATTGTTAATCAACCACGTCTAACCCCACAACTTGCTCTTGAAGCTGGTGTCGAACTATTTGACCTTACAGATCTTTTGACGACCGCTGACTTCGTCAGCCTCCATGTCCCCCTTAAAACAGAAACCCGCGGACTCATCAGTGCTCCTGAAATGAACCTCATGAAACCCTCCGCCTATCTCCTCAGCACCACCCATGCCGCACTCGTCGATGATGATGACCTTCTTGAAGCGCTTAATCAGAAAAATCTGGCTGGCGTCGCTATCTCCCCAGCTGGTCCTGAAAGCCCCCATCTCCGCCAACATCCGCTTGTCCTCACGGCCCCTCCCCTCGCTACCCCGAATGAAGATAGTGAACAAGATATTATTGCTGTCATTCGCAAAATGCGTGAAATTTTGCGCACCAAACGGGCGAGTGAAACCCTTTCTCTTGATGTTGTCCCTGCTGATCTGGTTATCCCCCATGAACAAATCGATGATAAACGTGTGAACCGTCTTAAAGACCGTCTAGCTGACGAAGGTTCTCTGGTCAACCCCCCACTTGTGACCCCGTGGAAAGGACAATATGTCGTTCTTGATGGGGCCACTCGCACAACCGCCCTGCGTCGTTTAGGTTATCCACATATGATTGTTCAAGTCGTTCCCGCTGACCAAGAAGGATTTACTTTGCACACCTGGTATCATGCCATTAATTCACCTGACCCCGAAAACAATACAATTACCCCTCAAACTTTAATCGAACAGCTAAAATCAATTGAAGGATTAACCCTAACTACGGTCAACACCGATCAATTGCCCACTATTTTTAACGACCCTAGCTCTCTTTGCTACTTTTTAACCCGCGATAACCAATTAATCTTTGCCCAAGCCAATCCAGGCACAGACAGGTTAACCGTTATGAATGAGATCGTGGCTCACTATACCAACTGGGGTCAAGTCGAACGAACGCTTCTCTCCGACTTAGGACGCTTGTTAGGGCAGTTCCCTCATATGATTGCGACCGCTGTGTTCCCCCAATTCACACCTGACACGGTTTTTGATGTCGCCACACGCGGTGATTTGATGCCTGCTGGCTTAACACGGTTCGTTATTCCTGGTCGCATTTTACGTCTCAATGCCGATCTACAACGTCTAAAGCAAGATGAACCCTTAACTGCTAAAAAAGCTTGGTTCAATCATTTCTTGGAAGAAAAATTAGCACGCAGCCGCTTAAGATATTATCAAGAGCCCGTTATTATTTTAGATGAATAAGAGTTCCCATCAAAAACAACTGACATCATCCCAACTTATCCTATATATAAAGTAGGTTTATTATGACGCTTACTAAATCAATTCTTGTTGTCGAAGACGATCCCATCGTCGCCGAACAACTTGAGGAATGGCTTGATGCGCTTGGGTATAAAGTAGTGGCTGTTGTTGATAATGGGCAAAAAGCATTAACAGCCATTCAGAAACAACAACCAAATCTGATTATGATGGATATCAAAATCAGGGGAGCACTCGACGGGATCAATACCGCCAAAAAAGTGCGTGAAAATTGGTTTATCCCCGTCATTTACCTCACTGGTTACACCGATGAGCAAACACTCCAACGGGCTAAAGAAACCAATCCCGCCGCCTATCTTGTCAAACCCTTCTCTCTCCGAATTTTACAAAGCACAATCGAAATTGCATTGCATACCCATGCGACAGAACAAGAGTTACGCCGCAGTGAATACCGTTACCGCTCACTGGTTGAGCAAACGGATGATGCCATTTTCATTGTTAGTCATGATGGTACAGATGTGATTGAATGTAATCATGCCGCCTGCCGTCTATTTGGCTATGAACTAGGTGGCATAACAAAAGTAACCGATATTATCCCGCCAGACTTGCAGGCAACCGATCCCCCTCCCATACATCTGCTTCATTCTGGCGAAAGTGTCATTCGGGAACGATATCTACAACATCGTGATGGGCATCTTATTCCCGTTGAAATTCACGCTAAACATCTAACAGATGGTCGTATCTTATCAATCGTTCGTGATTTAACCGCTAGGCGACAAACTGAGTCTGCATTACGTCAAAGCCAAATGCGTATCGCCAGCATCATGGAACTAGGGCCCAATCCAATCATTTCAATAGATGCCCACGGCCACATTATCGCTTTTAACAAAGGTGCTGAACAAACTTTTGGCTATCAAGCCGATGAAGTTGTTAATCAACCGATTGATTTGCTTATTCCTACCCCGTTTCACGACCAACACAAACATCATATCCAATCTTTTCTTGATTCGCCAATTATAACGCGAAGCATGAATGATCGTAATGAAATTTATGGGCGACGTAAAGATGGGGAGATTTTTCCGGCCGAGGCCGCTATCTCTAAACTGATCTACAAAGATGACGTTGTCCTCACGGTTATTATCCACGAAATTACAGAACGAAAAAAATGGCAACAACGACTAGAGGCAATCTATACCCTCGGCCAAGAACTCACCTTCCTCCACAACGAAGATGATATCATCTGGCGCGGCCTAGAAATCGCTTTCAAAACCCTCCAATTCCAATTTGCTAGCTGTGGCCTACTCCGCCATAATGACCAAATCATCGAACTCCCCTATCATCTACATAATGGCCGCCCCGTGACCTATCACCAAGAGATATCCTTAAACACCCATCACAACCATTATGTCCTCACTATTAACAACGGCTATGCCTATTATCTCCCCGATACAAAAACATCATCTCTCTACTACTCACTTGACCCCGACCAAGAATATGCTTCTCTCCTTTGCATACCCATCAAAATAAAAGACCAAGTCCTCGGCCTGCTCAACATCGAACATGTCGATACCGATGCCTTCTCACCTGATGAACAACAATTGCTTCAAGCCCTCACCGACCAAATCGCTGTCGCCCTAGAAAATGGGCGCCTCCATCGTGAGCTCAAATCACGTGCTAGCGAACTTATTCAACTCAATAGTGCCAATCGACAAATTGTTACCTCTTTAGAATTTGATGAAATTCTCTATCACACAACCCAAGCCGCCCAAAATCTATGTCATGCTGAAGGAGCCGCTTGCTTACTTTGGGACCAAGACAAAGAAGAACTTGTCTTTCATCATGTTCTCGGCGAAAGTGCTGATGAATTAGTTGGCTACCGCGTCACCGCTGACCATGGTGTCGCCGGCTGGGTTGTTCGCCACAAACAACCCGTCGCTGTCCCTAATCCACAAAATGACCCCCGCTTTTTCTCCGATGTTGATGATATGACTGGCTTAACTACCCAAAATCTAGCCGCCATCCCATTTATTCATCGCCAAGAAGTTTTAGGGGTTATCGAAGTGATCAATGGCAAAAATGGTCATTTCACCCAACATGACCTTGAACTGCTTCAAAATCTGGTTCGCTCGGCCAGCGCCGCCATCGCTAACGCCCGCCTCTATTCCGCTGAACAAAAAGCACGGAAAATCGCCGAATGGCAACACCGCCGCTTACAAGAATCACAAGCCCAACTCGTTCAAGCCGAAAAATTAGCCGCCGTCGGCCGACTCACCGCCTCTGTCGCCCATGAAGTCAACAACCCCCTCCAATCTATCCAAGGCTTCTTAGCTTTAAGTATGGAAATGGTAACCGATATTAGCGACAAAGAACTCAGCGACGATCTGCATGAAAACCTCTCTTTAATCTACGAAGAAATGCAACGTGTCACCCATATCGTCCAAAATATGCGCAACTTCTCACGCATCACCAGCAATGAATGGACCCCTATCGAAATACATTCCATTTTAAATAATGTTCTTCAACTCACCACACAACAAACACAAAAACAAAATATCACCGTTCATGCCCACTGGGAGACCGACAGCTTAATCATTCAAGGCAATAGCAACAATCTTAAACAAGTTTTTCTCAACTTAATCCTTAATGCAATTGATGCCATGCCCCAAGGTGGCGATCTTTTTCTGCAAACAACACGCGCTCATTTTGTCGGCAGTGAAAATCAATTTAATGTTGCTAAAATCATCATAAAAGATACCGGTATAGGCATTCACCCTGACAATCTTGATAAACTGTTTGAACCATTTTTCACCACAAAAGAAAAAGGATCTGGCCTCGGCCTATCTGTCACCCATACCATCATTCACGCCCACAATGGGCAAATTAGCGCTACCAGTGAAGTAAATAAAGGAACCACTTTCACAATTTTACTTCCTCTGCTATGATTAAGTATCATCAAGTTTTTTGTCAAAGAGGCATATATGCAACCAAAAGAGACACCACATATTCTTGTTATTGACGATGAAGCCAATATTCGGCGCTTTTTGCAAAAATTATTAGAAAAAGAAGGCTATCAAGTTACAACCGTGGATAGTGGTGAATCTTTTTTGCCTCATATCGCTGAACAAGAGTATGATTTAGCTTTTGTTGATTTACAAATGAAACAAGTTTCCGGGCTTGAGGTAATCAAAGCGCTACATGAGCATTGGCCCCAGACGGTCGTTATTATCTTAACCGGGCATGGGACGTTGGAAACGGCCGTTACCGCCCTCGACTACAACGCCCACAACTACCTCTTCAAACCTTGTGACATCAACACCCTCCGCCAAAGTGTTGCCGCTGGCCTTAAAAAACGATATAAAACACAAACCCCGCCAACCAATATTAGCACCACCACAATTTACAACAATATCTTACACTTAAATCATAGCGAAAATCAACTCATATACAAACATCAACATCTGCAACTTACTGCCAACGATTATAAATTACTACTTTATCTCCTCGAAAATAAAAATCGCATCGTTCCCCTGACCGAATTAGTCAATAATGTCGAAGGCTTTAAAATCAATATAGACGGTAGTATCAGTAACACGCGCCGCCGCCTAACCCGCTTAATCACAAAACTAAGCCAAATTGATTTACCAAATCTTATTCAATTACACCCAGACCAAGAAGCATACTCCCTAATTCTCCCCAACAGCAAGTAACCCCAACATACAGTAATAGCTCCCCCCACCAAATCAACTCTAGCCTGATACACAAAGCAGCCTTCTTTGGCTACTTTGCACTATCTTAAAGCCAATAACTACTCAACAAACAAAATAGCACGCGCTTTAAACATATTATCTTCATACTGACCACCCATAGCTAACGTATCAAAATTGTTCGCCAACTGCATAAAACGTGGATCTTGTTCTGATTCTGGTAGCATCGACACAGCTTCAACCACATTAACATAAGCCAAGACTCGCATACCACGACCCAATGCTTGTTCAACCGCTTGGAAGCTAGCTGTATCTTTTAATCGATTTTCACTTTGATAAATAGCGTCTGCTACCGCCAAACTACTGCCGATAACCATATATTCATCACTACTACCATAGACCAGCATCGTCGTTCCCGAATCTTCGATCTGATAAAAATCAACACCATTTTGATTTACCGAACTGATAGGTGGCGCCCCTTGGGCTTCCAATGTCCCTTGCAATGAGCCAACAATCTCTTTCATCTTAGCGCCATCAGCCACACTATGTACAAACACAAGCCCCAAGGGTGCTTGTGCCATCTCACTCAAGAAACCAGTTTCATCTTTCGTCACCCCAATCACCATCTCATTGCCAAGCGCCGGTATTAAATCATCCTCAATACTAAAACCAAGCAAATCAGTGGCCATCGTCATCGATTCATTAAACTCTTCTTCTGTGCCCAAATCAGCGACCATACTCTTTATTGTTGGCCACATCGCACTAAAGCCAGCATTAGCAATATACGCAACGGTACTATCAGGCATGATTGCCACCGATTCACCCACACCAGCTGAAGCTTCCATCAACGCTTTTTGCTCCGCCGTAAACTTACTATCATCATAAGTACCAATGCTGTCAATTTGCAAACCTGCCGCCGACATACCAAAACTCCCACCAAATGCTTGTACAGCTTCTACACCCATTTTGGCTGGATCCATAGTTGGAGGCAAATCAGCATCGGCCAACATCTCCGCATACATCTCCTGCAACTTAGACCCACCCATATAAAAAGTCATCGTCCGATCAGCTGGTAACTGACCCAAAACTTGCTGATAACTAGCCGTATCTAACAAAGACCCACCTTTCTGCGCATCAAATGCTTGCGGCAAAATATCACTCTTGCCCACACCAAAAAGGAATAAATCATTTGTCACCCCAATCGACCACGTCGAATCATTCAACGAACCCGTCTGGTAACTGTCCCCATTATACTCAGCCGCTGCAAATGTCAACCCTTCATTTTTTTCACGCAACGAATCAATCAACTTGTTAGCAAACGCTTGCGCCGCTTCCTCGTCCCGTGATTCAATCGCAATTAAGATCGTCGGGATTTCAGGATTATTAACATTGGCTAAATCTAAGTCAAGAATACCAATTCCCATACTCCGACCCAACCATGGTTGGATATCACCTGTAAATGTTAATGAAATCTCTTCTTGCAAATTCTTATCTAATTCTGCCAATGATTCTTCTAAACTACGCGCTTCTACATCGCTTTCTTCCAGAATAGGCTCAACAGCCTTGAGCAAACGATTCGCCTGCGCGGGATCTAACAAATTAACAAAATCTATGCTAACATACATCACGGTATCTTCAGGCATAGCTTGGGCACTAGCCACACTAGCCGTCCCCAAAGCACGCCACGCAAACACCCCTAAAACCAACAAGACCACAATAAGCAAACCAGCCCCTAATCCAGCGACTAAAAGACGATTCCCTTTTTGTGGTGCAGGGCTTTCTAATTCATTCATACTCATTCAATCAACCTCCAAAATAATTCCCACCAATACACAAAAACTCTATTTTACTCTAAAAACCCTTCTGGAGGCAAGATCTCCATGACTTGGCCAAATTTTTCAAAGGTCAATTCCCACTCTGATTCTTGCTCTTCATCCCCCGGCCACTCCACCACCACGACTCGGCGCACATCAAATGTCTCCGGATCGACCCATAATGTAAATGGCATCTCTTCCGGCCCTAATAAACCAGCGCTCATCTCATAAGCTCGGCCCCCACCCATCTTACCCTCAACAACATATAACAACGTATCATCATCTGCTAATGTAGCCCCCTCCAAAAGCGTCAACTCGGCCGTATCTTGCGCCAAAATAGCTTGCAAACCAATCTCATCATCAAACAAGACCGTAGGATTAAAACCCCAATTAGGTGGTAATTCCTGCCACTCTCCCGTTACCACATTCGTCTCCCATTGCACTTCCCCCACACTCACGACCCCCACTTCCGTAATAAATCCCGGAGCAATGACGCGTACCACAGCCTGGGCCCTATCCGGCGCCACATACACCCCCTCGGCCCGACTAAAAGACAACGTCTTCTGCACCGGATCAATATACGCCGGCGCCCCGCGCCGCACCACATTAAAATGGAACCCTTCTAACGTCGCCATCCGCTCGGCCGCCCGCGCTACCACCTCTTCCGCCGCCATCTCCGGCAACGTCTCTGCCTGCCGACAACTAACCAACAAAACGGCCAAACAAACCAGCCCCCCCCACCACCATATCCATCTACCGATCAACGAACATCCTCCGAATCACCAGCGGCAATACAATCGCCAACAAAGCCAAACCCCAACCAATCGCTCCATGCGGATTGATCGACTCCCCTCCCTCGGCAGCCCAAGCTGGCATCGTCGTTGCCACCAATAACAATAAAACAGACAAATAGGGCGTCATCTTGCGCAAAATCATTCGTCATTACCTCTTAATCTAAGTTGAATTATTTTTATTACATCCGCTGAGCTCTGATCGACCCAGCCATTACCCTTAATTGTATCATGATTTCAATGAACCGCTATCCACCACCACGGACTCTTTTCCATAACAACAGCAGCGCTGTTCCCAACACCCCCCCCACCGATCCCAACACAGATCCAATTCCCAAAATGAATAGCCAACGCCAAAGAACATTAATCACCGGTCCCATCGCATAGCTCGCATCTAAGCTTTCCTGCAACAATAATGTCTTGATCAACCAAAACAGCCCAATCCCTAATAAACCTGTCAACAGATGGGAAAATGTCGCCGCCGCCGAGCCACCACCAGCCCCATCATTAGCCGTCAACATCCCTTCCCGCTGATGCAATATCGCATACAATACCCCAATACCCACATCAGTCACGATAATCACCCCCATCGGCAATAAAATATCCATACGCCAAGCCCCAAATGGATAAATCTGCACAATTGGTAACTGTCTTAAATCAATTTCTCCCCGCGCCGCTAAATAAATCATATAAATACGTAACAACTCAACAATTAAATGGACAGCTAACCCCCAAGCAGTCGCCCCTAATAACGCATTAGTGTTAACCACCATCAATTTTTTTCTAGCGATATTGGGTCGCTGATGTTCTTGTACCATAACGACGCCTCCTTAATACGGCCGCCCTCGGCCATCATCACCATTATTCACCACCACCTCTTTCTTCCCCAACCACCGCCGCCAACCAACTAACAGCGCCAAGAAAATAATCACCCCAATTAACGCCACCCCCAACTCACCACCCCCCAACGGCAAACCGGTCGTTTGTGGAATCGCCCCAGCCAATAACGTAAATTGATAACTACCACTCGTCGGATGCCCATCTGTATCAATCGCTACCCATTGCACCGTGTACGTATCCGGTTCCAAAAGAGGCATTTCAGCCCACAAAACTTCCGGCTTCGCCATATCTTGCCTAACATCAACTCCCGCTACCTGCACAAATTGACTGTTGAGAATGACAAAGGTGCTGTCCCCGCCTAACGGCCGTTCAAACCACAACCGCACCTCCCGCGGCGACAACGCCAACGATGCCCCCGCCTCTGGCTCCATCCCCACCAACATCTGATGCCCCCTTACTCCCCCCACACCAAACAAACAAACCAAACTCCCTATAAATAACCACCACCATCTCATAAACCAAGTTCCTTTAACGCCGCCTCTAGCTCACTCACCGCCAACGGCCCCCCAAAACGAGCCGTTACCCGCCCCTCCGCATCCAACACAAACGTCCACGGCTCCGTCTTCAACCCCCACTCTTCTACTTCATCCGCCACTTTCAACGGATCAAACTCTTGATAAATCTCTAAATGAATAAAATTCGCCTGCTCCGACCCTATCTTCTCATACATCGCTTCCACACTTTCAACCACCGGCGAGCAAAGCTGACTCGTACAATACGCTGGCGTCGCCAATGTCACCACCGTCGGCCGCTCCGAAACCAACGCCTCGGCCACCGTCATCGCATACAACCCCTCCGCCAACGTCGGATCAGAACTCAGCTCCGCCACCGTCCACCCATCCGCCAACGTCCGATTCTCACTCGCCGGCGGCACCGCCCCCAACGCCGGCCCATTATTCTCCTCACTCACTCTCACTACCACACTCCCCTGCACAATACTCCCATCCCCTCTCTCCATCGTTAACCCCAACCCCCAATTCCCCGCCGTCGCAAAATCTGGATAAGCCACCCAATACGGTACTTTATAATCCGTATATCCCCGCGCTTCTCCAAAACCAACCAACTCCGGCTCACCACCCTCCACTAACTTAAATATCTCCACCACCACCGACTGTACATCCTCGGCCACATCCGGCCCATCAAACAAAATCAACGGCACCCGTGGCGTCCCCACCGCAAAATCATCACTCCCCACCATCACCTGCAACGCCCCACTACTCGACCCCATATCATCCCCACTTTCCACCACTACCGCCGCGCTATCACCCACTGTCGGTGTCGCTACCTCTCCCCCACCACACCCCACCAACATCATTACCCCGACCATTCCCCAAAAAATCCATTGTAATCTTTTCATAAACCTACATTCCTACTTTATAAATTATCATATCTTTTCTTATGCTATGTGAAACGCACCCCTTTGAATTGTTTAACCCAAAGATTTCACACTAACCATAAATAATTCTAACAACACAAACCTTGCCCCTAAAATCAACAAAAAAATCCCCAAAATCCCCAAAATCCGCGTTTAAAACCACCGAACCTTCCCCATACACACAATCGCAATCGCAAATTCCAGTCCCTTTCAGTTACACTCTAATTAAGGTGCGCCAACAAAACCGCCCTTTAGTTTAACACCTTCAAAGGATTAAACGACCCATTTTTAGCCATAATTCATATTCATGCACCATTAACCACTCAACAATCCGATAACTCTTGAAACCATTCACCTATCCCCAACGTATAGAATACCAATATCACCAACCACTTTTTATAAGGAAATACCCTACCATGTCTGATAAAATCAATCAATTAAAAGCTCTAGAAAAAGAAACCAACCCGTCAACCACCTGTCCCGAATGCCAATCAACAGAAATATATCGCTACAAAAAACTTATCGATTCCGCTGGTGGCGCTGGCCCAATCCTTTTACCTAAACTAAATCCCAACTTCTTGTCCGAAGCAAAAATGATCCCCGTTGTCTGCGCCGACTGTGGCTACATCCGCTTTTACGCCTCGCTAGAAGCTACTGAAAAACTACGTACTTCAGACCATTGGGAAAAAATCGACTAAACGTATCTTCCCACTAACCTGTTTCATCCATAATAGCGTGGCGTTGTGCATCATCACACCCGCCCCCAAATTTTCTTCTTGCACAACGCCACCCTTAACTCTTACCACGTTTATACCCCCATCACTCCGACCGCACCGCCGTCGCAATCACCATCCCCCCCAACCGCCACGCCGGATACACACCCGCCAATAACGCCGCCACCAACGCCACCATAAACGCCTCCAAAAAGTAGCTCGGCTCCAACGCCATTTGCAACGTCCACCCAAACGAGCGCACATTAATCACATAAATCAACACCCACGCCAACACATACCCCGTCGGCATCGCCAACACCCCCGCTACCGTCCCCATCAATCCCGTCTCCAACAAAATCAACTGCCACAACTGCCGCAACGTCATCCCATTCGCCCGCAACACCCCCAGCTCTCGCGCCCGCTCCAACTGCAAACTCATCAACGCACTCAGTACCCCGATAAAGGCTACAATCGTCGCTAACAACTGCAACGCCGCCGTAATCGCAAACGTTCGATCAAAAATAACCAATGACCCCTCCCGCAACGTCGCATTCGACCGAATCGACACCGTCCCCCCACCCCCAAACGCCGCCTCTAACTCACGTACCACCCCCTCGGCCTCTACCCCCTCCTCCAAAAACAACCCAATCGACGAATAACCATCATCCCCCCAATACCCCACATACTGCTCCCGCCCCATCAATACCACCCCCCGATCCGATGTGTAATCATAAAAAACACCAATTATCGGAAACGACTTCTCCCCTTCCTCCGTCAACAACACAATCGGCTCCGGTGGCACGCTCATCCCCTCCTTCACAAACAACGGTTCCGATATAATCACCCCCTCACCCGCTAACAATCGCTCCCACAACCGCTCAATCGACTCGTCCTCATACCATAGAAACGGCCGTTCCCCCCGCGATACATCCCCATCCACCGCCGCCACCGCCATCGGCCGCCCCAACGCCGGCGCCAACACATCCACCTGCCGCGCCGTCACCATCTCCGCCACCCCTGGCCAATCCCGTACCCCCTCCACCACCTCCAATGGCAACGAACCCACCAGCTGCGTCGCCGTCAACTGTGGCGGCGAAATAAACACATCCGCCTGCAACGTCTGCCCCAACCATTGCACCACCGTCCCCCGAAACGACCCAATCATAATCGACACCCCCACAATCACCGATACCGCCGTCATCAACGCCGCAATCGCCACCGACGTCCGACTTAACGACCGCACAATATCCCGCGGCGCCATCCGCCCCAACACCCCCAACAAACGCCCCCCCACCGGCGTTACCAACCGCATCGACCACGCCGTCAACGGCGCCGTCAACGCCGCCGCCGCAAACAACACCGCAAACAATCCCGAAAAAGCAACCACCAAATTATTCGTCGGCCACCACAACAACAACCCACCCACGGCCGCCAACACCCCCGACGCCAACACCAACCACGGCATCACCTTCTCCACCCGACTCTCCAACGTCGACCGCCGCAACGTACTCTGCGGCGATGTCCGCATCGCCTCCACCGCCGGCACCAACGCCGCCAGCAACGCCGCCAACAGCCCGATAACAATCCCCTTCACCAATGTCGACGGCGGCACCGCTACCGATTGCACCGTCACCACAAAATACAAATCATTAATCGTTCGCGTCACCAACTGCACCAAAAACCGCCCCAAGAAAACCCCCAAACCCAAACCCAAAGCCACCCCCACACTACTCAATGCCAACGTCTCCAACATAATCAAACGAAACAACTGCTGCCCCGTCACCCCCAAACAACGCAAAATCCCAAACAACGGCCGCCTCTGCACCACACTAAACGTCACCGTGTTATAAATCAAAAACATCCCCACCACCAACGCCAACAAACTCAACGCCGTCAAATTAAGCCGAAACGCCGCCGTCATCTGTTGAATCGCATTGCTCTGCGCCGCCGTCGTCACCAACTGCACCCCCGTCGGCAACCACGCCACCACCTCGGCCTCACGCTCCGCATCCAAAATCAAATCAATATGACTCAACCGCCCCACCATATCCAACAACTCCTGCCCTGTGCCAATATCGGCAAAAATAATGTTATTCAACGCTTCCCGATTCAAACTATCCGTCGGATTAAGCAAACCAACCACCTTCATCTGCTTCGGCTGACCAGCTAAAATCATCTCCACCTCATCCCCCAATTCAACCCCCGCCGCCTCGGCCACCTCCGCCGACAACAACACCGTATCCCGCTCCGTCAACAACGGCGTCAACCCATTCCCCGTCATATCATCCCGACTCTCTCCCATAATCCCCGCTAAATAGTTCCGAAATGGCGCCTCCGCCAACGGTTCAATGCCCACCAACCGAAACGGACTGCTCCCTAACGCCGGCGCCTGCACATACCCCTCTACCACTGGCGCCGCCGGATACACCCCCGCCTCTACCCGCAACGACCGATACAAATCTTCATCCAAACCGCGCTCACCCGCCACCAACCGGTGCGTCGCTCGCCCCGCAATCGCATCCGTCGACAGCTGAAACGCCCGTTGTGCCGACCCATTAGCGATATCAATCGACACCATCATCGCCACGCCTAACGCGACGCCGAGTAAAAGGAGGAGTGCTTGCAACGGCCGTTGTCGCCACCGCCGCCATGCCGTTCGCCATAATGGACCCATTACGCCACCTCCCCAGCCGCTTGCTTCCGTCCCGCTCCCGCCCGCAACGTCAACTGCCCCCCACGCATATCAAACACCCGATCCGCCATCGGCACCAACGCTTCATTATGCGTCACCATTACTAAACTCTTTCCCATCAACCGCGTCAAATTCAACAACAACTCCAACACCTGATCTCCCGTCCCCACATCCAAATTCCCCGTCGGCTCATCCGCCAACACCAACATCGGATCATGCGCCAACGCCCGCGCAATCGCCACCCGCTGCTGTTCACCCCCCGATAACTTATCCGGAAAAGCCCCCTCCCGCCCCGCCAAACCAACCTGCGCCAATAACCGCTCCCCCTTCGCCAACGCCTGTCCACCCCGCACCCCAGCCAACTCCTGCGGCAACGTCACATTCTCCAACACCGTCAACGTCGGAATCAAATTAAAAAACTGGAAAATAAAGCCGATATGATCACGCCGAAACAATGTCCGCTCCCGCTCCTTCATCTTTGTAATCACCTCTCCCCGCACCACCACATCCCCCGCCGTCGGCTTATCAATCCCACTAATTAAATTCAACAATGTGCTCTTTCCACTCCCACTCTGCCCCAAAATCAAACTAAAATCCCCCGCATAAAAAACCTCATCCACCCCCTTCAACACCGCCCGCGTCCGCCCACCCTCTTCAAACTCCTTCGTAATCCCTTCCAACCGCACCACCACTTCTTTTTTCTCGTCACCCATTGCACTTACCTCTTTTCTGTTTCTTATAATAAACCCATCCTAAACTCAGTTAAACCCACCATAGAGGTGGTCCGATTTGCCAAATCGCCAACCTTCCAACCAAACATCCCCCAACCCCTCTCTTCACCAACACAAAAAAAATCTGTCAAATCCCCCAAATCCGCGTCAAAATCCACCAAACCTAATCAAACCACCCCCTAGCTTCACTTATCTATTATCCTTTAAACCCACCCTTTTGTCCACATTTTGTCCACCTCGCCCTCTTAACAAACCCTTACACGCCATCACCCATCGTCATAAACTGCCGCTCATACAACCCCCGATACAAATCTGATTCCGCCAACAACTCCCCATGCCGCCCCCGCGCCACAATCTCCCCCGCCTGCACCACACAAATCATATCCGCCTGCCGAATCGTACTCAACCGATGGGCAATCACAATCGTCGTCCGCCCCCCCATCAACCGCTCCAACGCCTCCTGAATCAATACCTCCGTCACCGTATCCACATTCGCCGTCGCCTCATCCAAAATCAATACCTTCGGATCGGCCAACGCCGCCCGCGCAATACACAACAACTGCCTCTGCCCCACCGACAAATTCACCGCCCCTTCCAACAACACCGTCTCATACTTCTGCGGCAACCGCTCGATAAAATCATGCGCATTCGACACCTTCGCCGCCGCCACCATCTCTTCATCCGTCGCCCCCGGACAGCCAAAACGCAAATTGTCCGCAATCGTCCCCGCAAACAAAAACGGATCCTGCGGCACCAATCCAAACTGCCGCCGTAACGACGCCTGTGTCACCGTCCGCACATCTCGGCCATCCACCCGCACCACCCCCTCATCCACCTCATAAAAACGAGGCATCAACTTCGCCAATGTCGTCTTCCCCGCCCCCGTCGGCCCCACCAACGCCACCGTCTGCCCCGCCCCCACCACCAAATCAACCCCCTTCAAAATCCATTCCCCCTCCTCCCCATACCGAAAATAAACCCCCTCCAACTCAATCTTCCCCACCACCGTCGGCATCTCCTCCGCCTCGGCCCCATCCGCCACCCCCACCGGCCGCGCCAACAAGCTCAACACCTGCTCCCCACCCGCCATCGCCGACTGCATCGTCGTGTAAATCCGACTCAACTCCTGAATCGGCTGGAAAAAACGGGTCACATACGACAAAAACGCCACCAAAACCCC
>DATHYN010000229.1:0-3358 GCA_035459145.1 Anaerolineae bacterium
GAGGTTGTATATATAATTTACAACCAGTGTGGGAAGTGCGCCAAAAGCAAGAAGTATACCGGATTACGGATGAGGATTGTTTGTTTAAAGCTGAAATGAGAATACCGGCGCCGTTGGCGTTGGCTTGGGAATATTTGACCGACACGGGCACATATATGCAACGCCAGCCGGGTATAACTGGTTGGGCGGTTAAAAAGAAAAAAGGTGGTCGTGTTGCTCCGGGCACGGAGCAACATTGTGCCCATGGCGCGAATAATGAGGTATTGGTGATTACTATTATTGATTGGCAACCATTAAAATATTATACATGTGCTTTTGCGCTACCATTAGGTAGTACTATGTATGCGACTTACAAAGTTAGCGAAATTGATGATGAAAATACATTAGTAACGACATATTTTCAAATTAAAGGCAAGCGACCATGGCAAACACCGATTGTGAGTGCCTTGCTTTATTTTCCCATGAAAAAGAACTTTGTGGGTGGTGTTGATGCGTTAGAGGTGATTTTTGCTGATTTGGTGAGTGAAGATGTTGAAGCGGGGCGGATTATGCCGTTGCCGGTGTCACGGCCTGAGGCTGTGGGATAAAGGTGGGGGGGAGCTATTGATTGAACTACGCTCGAAATGACGTTTTCAGAAGCTTATGGGGTGGGTATTGTGCCGGTGTGGGTTGTGTCGTAGCCGGGGAGGGCGGCGATGGCTTGGTGAAGGGGGGGGTGCTGAAGTAGGTCGAGGAGGGGGGCGAGGTGGGGGGTGTTTAGGTGTTCGTCAGGGATGACGAGGTCGTAGCGTTCTTGGTAGAGGGGGATGAAGTCGAGGTTGAGGGCGTGGGCGGCGGCGGCGATGCCGAGGCCGCAATCGGCGCGGCCGGAGCTGACGGTGGCGGCGACGGCGAGGTGGGTGTATTCTTCGTGTTGGTAGCCGTTAATGGTGGTGGGGTCAATATTTAGATGGTTCAGATGATAATCGAGAAGGACGCGGGTGCCGGCACCACGTTGGCGGTTGCTAAAGTAGATATCGGGGTTGGTTAAATCGGTGAGGGATTGGAGTCCTTTGGGGTTGCCGGGGGGGATGATGAGACCTTGTTGGCGGCCGACGAGGGTGATGAGGGTGACGGGGGTATCGGGGAGGTATTTGGTGAGATAGGTGTGGTTGTAGGTGCCGGTATCGGGGTCGAGGAGGTGGGCGCCGGCGAGGTGGGCTTCGCGGCGGCGGAGGGCGATGAGGCCGCCGAGACTGCCGGCGTTGGCCGAGGCGAGGCGACGGCCACGAGGGGCGAGGAATTGAGCGAGTAGGTCGAGGGTGAGGTCGTGGGAGCCGATGGCGAGGATGGTTTGGGCGATGTCTGCCGGAGAGCGGTAAAGGTGAATGGTGACATCGGAACCGGCGGGGAGGCCTTGCGAGCCACGGGGAAGGTGAGCGAGGCCATCGGCACGGACGAGGGAACTGATGACGCCAGCGCCACGGGTGAGGGGGGCGGCGAGGGTGCGGTCGCCGACGCGGCCAACGGCGACGCGGACATAATCATCGTCACCAGCGGGGGAGGTGAGTTTGCGGGTGAGTTGGGCGGTGATAGTGGGGGGGCTGGCAGGTTGGCGGCCGAGCCATTGGGCGAGTAAGGGTTGGACGAATATTTCGCCGGTGAGTGCCGCAGAGACGGGATAGCCGGGGACGCCGATGATGGGGGTGGTTTTGGTTTCGGTTTGGATGAGGCCGAGGATGACGGGGTGGCCGGGGCGGACGGCGATGCCGTGGACGAGGAGTTGGCCGAGATCGGCGATGACGTCGGCGGAGAAGTCGGCGGAGCCGGCGGAGGAGCCGGCGTTGAGGAGGATGAGGTCATGGTTGGTGGCGGCTTGGGCGAGGGCGGCGCGGATGGCGGTTTGGTCATCGGGGAGGATGGGGAAGCGTGCCGCTTGGCCGCCCCATTGGTTGACTTGGGCGGCGAGGATGAGGCTGTTGTATTCGATAATTTCACCGGCGGTGACGGGTTGGCCGATGGGGCGGAGTTCGTCGCCGCTGGGGAAGATGGCGACGCGGGGGTGGCGGACGACGTCGATGGTGTGGTGGCCGCTACCGGCGATGGCGCCGAGGTCGGCGGGGCGGAGGGTGTGGCCGGCGGGGAGGACAAGTTGGGTGGCGACCATGTCTTCGCCGAGGGGGCGGACGTGTTGCCAGGGGTTGGCGGCGGCGCGGATGCGGATGGCGTGGGGGGCGCGATTGTCTGGGCTGAGTTCTCCGTTTTGGTCGAGTGGTTCGACGTTTTCGATGGGGATGACGGCATTGAAGTCGGGGGGGAGAGCATCGCCGGTATCGAGGTAGGTGGCTTGGGCAGGGAGGGTGAGGGTGAGGGGGTTGGTGAGTGCCGCGCCGTGGGTGGTGGGGGCGTGGACGGCGAAGCCGTCCATGGCGCTGGCGTGGTAGTGAGGGGCGGATTGTTGGGCCCAGATGGCGCGGGCGGTGGTGCGGCCGAGGGCGTGTTCGTTGAGGGGGATGGTTTCGGAGGGGAGCGGGGTGTTGAGATTGGCGGCGGTGAGGGCTTGGGTGAAGCGGGCTTGGGCTTGAGTGAGGGGGATGTCGTGGAGGTAGATGTTTTTTTGAGTCATAGGATTTGTTATTTTTTATTTATTATTGGGTGATTGTTGGATTTAGGAGGTTTTAGGAGGGGGATTTTGTTCTGGTGCAAAAATTTGTGGGGGATGTTGGAAGCCGTGCCAAAAGATGTATAGGCGAGAGCAGTTGTTACATTTTAGTAGGCTTTTGGCTGTTTGGTAAAATTCTTCTGCATCGATGGGGGCGGAGAATGCATCAAAGGTAGCATCATTGATGAGTAGCCATTCATCTTGGCATGGGATTTGACCGTAATTGATGGTTTGGCCACAATGGCAGTTTAGGTTAGGCATAGTGTGTTATATGATATCAGAATTTGGTTTTATGTCATACCAGTATTGGGATTGGGAGAGAGGAAACCTGCGAGGTCGGTTTTAGGGGGTTATTGGAGCAGAGTGATGTTTATAACTGCTTCCGCAGGTAAACTGGTCGCATCGGGGGGGGGGTGTGGGCTGGTGCGGGGGCGGAGGGGGGGAGAGAAGGGACGGGAGGCAAGGCGCACGATGCCTCGCCGTTACGTTAGGGTGATGTGGCTGAGGTCGGGGATGAGTTGGTCGGCTTCGTGGGCGAGGCGTTGGGCGGAGCCGGCGCCGCCGGTGAGGCCGATGCAGGCGCCGACGCCGGCGGCGCGGCCGGTGGCCATGTCGTGGCCGGAATCGCCGACCATGATGACGTTGGGGAGAGGGATGTCCCAGAGGGAGGCGAGGTGGAGGAGGCCATCGGGGTGGGGCTTGGGGCGCCAGTGGTCG
>DATHYN010000230.1:0-22899 GCA_035459145.1 Anaerolineae bacterium
GCAAGAAGTGCGGTTAACGCCAGCAACAGTAGCCCAACAGAAACCATTTTTTCCGCCTGAGATTTTGGCGGCGAGCCAAACGGGAGAATTTCGGCATATTATTAATCTGTTTGTCAGTTTGCAGGGTGATATTGATGATGAGCAGGTAGTTAATTTGGGGCAGATATTGTTGGGGTTACAGGAGCGGTATGGGGGGTTGTTAAATCGGATTGATTTTGGGGATAAGGGGTGCACAGTGTTGCTGTTTTGGGGGGCACCGGTGGCACACGAGGATGATTTGCGGCGGGCGTTGAGTTTCTTGTTGGATTTGGAGGCGGCGTTAGATGTACCGTTGCGGGCGGGGGTGACGCAGGCGGTGGCTCATGCGGGGGTGATTGGGTCGGCGTTGCAGGGAGAGTTTACGTGTTATGGGAATGGGATCAATTTGGCGGCGCGGCTGATGATGGCGGCCGAGTGGGGGGCGTTTTGGGTGTCGAAAGCGGTCTCCTTAGCACCTGGGTTTGACTTCACCTTTTTAGGACCACTAAGATATAAAGGGTTTGCTGATCCGGTACCAACTTATCAGTTAAAGGGGAAAGCGATTGAGGAGCGGGTCTTTGCGGGACGTTTGGTGGGGCGTCGGCCACAATTAGAGCGGTTGGTACGATTTGTGCGTTTGGCTTTTGCTCAAAAAGAGATGCGGGTGGCAGTTGTGTATGGGGAAGCGGGGATGGGTAAGTCGCATTTGACTTATACATTGGAGCAGCGGTTAGGTGGGGAAGCGATGTGGTTAGTGGGGCAGAATGATCCGGTGGTGCGTCATCCGTTTGGCCCATTTGCTTATTTGTTACGCACTTATTTTGAGCAAAAATTAGATGTGAGTGAGGCAGACAACAAGCAGGCTTTTGAGCAGATTTTCGCTGATTTGTTGATGATGATGGCTAATCAGGGGGCGAGTGAAGAGGAAGTGGCTGAATTGAGGCGGGTGAAGACAATATTGGGGGCTTTGGTTGGTCTGCAGTGGCCGGATTCGTTGTATATGCAGTTGAATGCGGAACAGCGGCATCAAAACATGATCATTGCCATTACGGACTTGTTGGAAGCGGAAAGTCGGCGTCAACCGGTGGTGTTAGAGATTGAAGATGGACAATGGTTTGATGATTCATCGTTGGAGTTGTTGTCAGTCCTGACGAAGCAGTTGGGTCATTGTCCGTTGGTGTTTGTGATTACATCGCGGTATATGGATGATGGATCGCGGCCGACGTATGAGGTGGCCGAGGGGACCCGTTACTTAGAGCTTGATTTGCAGACGTTAACACCGGCGGCAATGCGGGCATTGGGCGAAGATTTGCTGGGGATGGCGATTAGTGATGAGTTGTACACGTTATTGGTGAATAAGGCGGCGGCGAATCCGTTTTTTGGACAGCAGATTCTATATTATTTACAGGAAAATGAGTTATTAACTGAGATAGAACGGGATGGGGAACGGGTGATGACGTTATTGGCTGATAACTTTAATTTACCGACTACATTGAATACGTTGTTGGTAGCGCGTTTAGATCGATTAACACATGACGTTAAGGAAGTGGTACAAACGGCAGCTGTGTTAGGGCGAGAGTTTGAATTAGGTTGGTTGCGTGGGGTATTAGGGCGTAATGTGACCACAGAAATTTCGGTGGCGGAGCAAGAGCAGGTGTGGACGTTGTTGGCTGATATGCAATATTTGTTTAAGCATGCGTTGTTGAAGGATGCGGCGTATAAGATGCAGTTGCAGGCGCGGTTGCGTGAATTGCATTATAAGGCGGCCGAGGTGGCGGAGCAGATTTATGCCGATTCATTGGCTAATTATTATGATGAGTTGGCGTATCATTATGAGACAGCGTATCAGTTTGGGAAGGAGGAGGCACGGGGGAAAGGGGTTGAGTATTTGTGGCGGGCGGCCGAGGCGGCGGCGGCGCAATTTGAGCATCAATTAGCGATACAGTATACCAGCCGTGCCTTGGCTATGGTGAATGATGATGAGATGATGATGCGTTGGCAATTATTGCAAGTGCGGGAAACGGCTTATGATCAGCAAGGGGATCGCGAGAAACAGTTGCAGGATTTGAATTTGTTGACAGAAGTGGCTGAACATTTATCTAACAGAGAAAAAGCGTATTTGGGGTGGAACTTTCTTGATTATTATTTTGAGACGGCTGACTACGAAGCGGGTCTTAGGAAGATACCTGAAGCGCTTAGACTGGCTGAGGACGTAGAGGATTTTGCGTTACAGTCAAGAATCTATCATGGATGGGCACGAATTGTATGGGATCAGGGTGATTTTGTCACATCGGAAGAGAAGCATGTGTTAGCATTAAAATGTGCGGAGAAGTCAGCTGATAAGCCGGTGATTGCGCGATGTATGAGTGGGTTGGGGCGGATCCATTCAGAACGGGGGGAGTATGCGCAGGCGAAAAGTCGTTATGAGAAAGCATTGCAGTTAGCTAGAGAGGCTGGCGCTTATGATGTTGAAGCGACGGTTTTAAACCAGTTAGGTGTGCTGTTTGATTATGCATTTGATTATGAGATGGCACAAAAATATTTTGAACAATCATTGCATTTAAATAGAGAGATCGGAAACCGTACGAGTGAAAGTATTGCTTTTATGAATCTTGGTTTTACAAAAATGTATCAGGGAGATTATGTCGCGGCAAAATCATGTTATGAACAGGCGCTGGTATTACAAAAGCGAATTGATCATTGGCAAGGGATGGGGGTTAATTTGATCAATTTAGGGTCGGTGGCAACGTATTTAGGTTCATATGAAGAGGCTGAATCATTGTTTGAGGAGTCGTTGTCGATTTTTAAGAAGCTGGAGAGCAAATGGGGCGAGGCGATCTGTTTGAATGAGATAGGGTTTTTGTTTTTTGAGCAAGGTGAGTGGGTAAAAGGGGAAGCGTATTGCCAACAGGCACAAGCGTTACAAAAAGAGATTGGTTTGGAGGCGTATTTATTAGAGAATCGAGTGGGATTGGGGTGGGCTTATTGGCGGCAGGGTGATGAGGAGGGGGCGCGTCAATATGCGACGTTGGTTAAAGAAGGGATGGCCGAGAATCCCCGTTTTTCCGGTTGTGAAAATCCGATGCGGGCTTTGCGGCGGACGTGGGAGTTGTTTAGGGGGGTGGGGGAGGTTGAGGTGGCGAAGGGGGTGTTGGCCGAGGCGTTGGTATTGATGAATGGGTATTTGGACAAGAATCAAGATGAGCGTTTGCGTGAGATGTATTTAAGCCAGCCCCATCATCAGGTTTTGTGGGCGGAAAAGTGAAATATGATGGGCTATTAGCCCATCATATTTCACTTTGTTGACAGGTTGTTAAGCGGCTGTTGGCTCAACGGTTACATCTTGGCGATGGATTTGGTATTTGCCGTTTTGGGCTAAGACTTGGGCGGCAAATTCGTTAGGGACATCAACGAAGGTTTCGTTACGTTCGATGTGGATGGCGCCGAGGGATTTGCCAGGGATGTCAGCATGATAGGCGATAGTACCAACGACGTCGCCGGGGCGGACGCCGTGATTTTTGCCGGCGCTGATGACGAGGCGGGTCATCCCTTCTTCGTGGGAGTTGTTGCGGCGCGAACGGCCGTTGCTCCGACCCCCACCATTTTGACGACTATCGTTCCGGCCACGGCCATTCCGATCACGACGGTCATTCCGGCCGGAGCTGGAATTGACCGGTGAGATTTCAGCAATAGGACGTTGTTTTTCATCCGCGCGGGCTAATTTGAGCGCGGCGGCGGCGATAGCGATGGGATCGTGACCCGCTTCCACCCACTCTTCGACCATCGTTTTTTCACGGTGACAACGGTCACGCAATAACCATACTTCCATCCGTTTCATTAATTGGCTGTCACGGTAGGCGATGATTTCATCTTTGGTAGGAAGTGGTAAAACCTCGATTTTTTGTTTGGCGTGCCGTTCAATCCGTTGTAAACGCCCTTTTTCACGGGGAGTAACGAAGGAGATGGCGATACCTTCACGGCCAGCGCGACCGGTGCGGCCAACACGATGGACGAAGCTATCGGGGTTGTGGGGTAAATCGTAATTGAAGACATGGGAGATATCATCGATGTCTAGACCGCGGGCGGCGACATCGGTGGCGACCAAGATTTGAATTTGGTTGTCGCGGAAACGGCCGAGGATGCGTTCACGGGCATCTTGGCTGAGGTCTCCATTCAACGCTTGGGCAGGATACCCTTGTTTCGATAATTCAGCAGCTAACTCGCCGGTCCGCACGCGGGTGCGGCTGAAGACGATGGCGCTGGTGATATCTTCAAGGTCAAACAACCGGGTCAAGGCGGCTAACTTATCTTTTTCATTGACAAGATAGGCTCTTTGTTCGATGGCGGCCACGGTGAGTTGTTGTTTGCGCACCATGACTTCAACTGGATTGTTCATATATTTGTTAGCTAAATGGCGAATCGGTTTGGGGAGGGTGGCGGAGAAAAGGGCGGTTTGACGCTCAGCAGGGGTTGCTTTTAAAATCTCTTCGATATCTTCGATAAAACCCATGCTTAACATCTCGTCCGCTTCATCGAGGACAAGTGTTTGCAGTTCACTGAGGTCTAATTTCCCTTTTTGAATGAGGTCGAGCAAGCGGCCGGGGGTACCAACAACGACATCGACCCCTTTGCGTAAGCGGGAGATTTGACGGCCGTATGCTTGGCCACCATAAATGGAGAGGACGCTAATTTTGGCATGTTTGCCGTAATCATAGATAGCACTGGCGACTTGCTTAGCGAGTTCGCGGGTGGGGGCAATGATTAAGGCTTGGACATTGCGGCCATTGGGATTAAGTTTTTGAATGAGGGGGAGGGCGAAAGCGGCGGTTTTGCCGGTGCCGGTGGGGGCTTGGCCGAGGACGTCTTGGCCGTTGAGGAGGGTGGGGATAACGGCCGTTTGAATCTCAGTTGGTTCAGTATAGCCACGGTCATTTACGGTTTGCACCAATTCAGCGTGCAAGCCCAGATCAGAAAAATTTTGATTGGTCATAGGTTCCTTAATATATGTGATATGTCTGCCCCCTTGCGGGTGGCAGGCCCAAAGCTTGTTGCAAGCGCTGTTTTCACAAGCGCGTACTCGCCGGCAAGCTCCGCGCATCTTCATTGACATTGCTGTGGGTGAAGATCATGTCCACAAAAGGAGCCTAGCCGTGAAAAAAGATGACCTTGCGGGCATCTTTTTGACAAATGCTGGAATTTAATTGCTAAAGGGTTGGTTTGTTTAAAAATAAACAGAATTGCGGATAATGGGAAGAGTATACCATAGGTGGGGGATAAAAGCGAGAAGATGTTTGAAATTGCTTATGAGGGTCTGCACGCATTTTAGGGAGCAAGGCGTTGCTGAAATTTATTAAAATTTACTGCAAACGTATTTAGGCTGAGTAACTGTTACGTTATAATGGGCGAATGAGTAAATTACAGCAATTAGAACGGTATATGCGATGGTGGGTGGAGCGCGGGTGGCGGAGGTGGTTAAAACGGCCGTTGACCCTTGATGAACTTTTTTTGGCGGTGGAAGCGGAGTTATCCCCTTTGTTAGGTAGTGATAACGGCGCAATTACGGTTGAAATCCGGCTAAATCCGGCTGATTTGGCCTATTTAGTAGCCAAATATGAGCTGTTGGGGGATCTGATTGCGGCGCATGTGGCTGAGTGGAGCGAGCGGTGTGACCGTTCGTGGCAGGTGGATGTGTTATTGTTGGGGCAAACGAGCGTTTGGCCGTATGAGGTGGATGTTTCGTTGGCGGCTAATGATATTGATTTGGCGTCGACGAAGAATGTGCCAGCGGTGGCGGATCCGTTGGTTGAACAGTTGACCGCTTTGGATGCTTTTTTGGTGGTGCCAGGGCAGGGACATGTGTCGTTACAACGGTTTTTGACGACGGTTGGCCGAGGGCAGATGAATGATATTGTGGTGATGGGGGCGGCGGTTAGTCGGCAACATGCCCAAATCCGGTGGCAGGGAGGTTATTTTGTGTGGCATGATTTGGGTAGTTTAGGGGGGACGGAGATTAATGGGGTGCGGATAACGACATCTGTTTTGCAAGCGGGGGATCGGATTACGTTAGGGGGAATGACGACTTTGTTGTATAGTGAAGGGGTGGATGGGTGGCGGGCGCAGGATAATGGTGAGCGTGGCGAAACACAGCCGTGGTCTGGTAGTGCGGTATAAGGAGGTAGCCGGATGGATTTAGGTATCCTTTTATTTGGCTTACGTTTGGTGGGGGCGGCGTTGTTGTTATTATTTGTGGGGAGTATGGGGTGGGTGCTGTATGCTGATTTGCAGACAGGGATTGAGGCGACGGATGAGGTGGTGATGCGTGGTGGTCATTTACTGGTGGTTGATTCTGATATTGAGACGTTGGTGGCGGGGGATACGTCGGTTTTGGCGGCGGTAACGATGGTGGGCCGAGCGGGGCATAATCATTTGGTATTGGCCGCTGATTATGTATCGACGGAGCACGCTGTGTTGCAATGGCGAGAGCAATGTTGGTGGTTAGACGATTTGGATAGTCGTAATGGGACGTTGTTGAATGGTGGGGCTGTGACTAAGCCGACTGTGGTACAAGGGGGGGATGTGATTCAGATTGGGGGCGTGCAGTTGCAATTAATCCTTTATTGATGATGGCGCTGTTGTGGAGAGGGTAAAAGCGAAGGTTGTTCCTTGGGGGGAGGTGTCAGCTACCCATAAGTTTTGTTCATGGGCCTCGATCGCCATTTTGCAGAAGGCTAGACCTAAGCCGCTCCCCCGTTCATCTTGGGTACCGGTGGTAAACTTTTGGAAGAGTCGTTCGGAGATTTCAGGGGGGATACCGGAGCCGGTATCGGTGATGTGGATGAGGAGTTGATCAGGTTGGCTGTCGTTAGGGGTCACTTTGATGGTGATGGTACCATTTTGGGGGGTGAATTTAATTGCATTACCAATTAGGTTTTGTAGAACACGCTCAATAAGCCCTTGGTCGGCCCAGACAAGCGCGGGCTGAAGGGTAATGTCGGTGGTCAGGCTAATATTTTTCCCCTCGGCCACCGGCTCTTGGGCCGCAATTTCATTGGTGATCAGTCGGTGGAGATCAATTTGGGCATAATCAATCGGCATATGCCCTCGTTCCAGACGGCTAATATCGAGAATGGCGTTGACGAGGTTTAATGATTTGCTGTTACTGCGTTGTGCGATTTGGAGAAGGTCTTTGCCTTTATCGGGGATGTTGTTGCCAATCATGTAGCGGAGAATTTGGAGGGAGGTGCCAACACTGCCGATTGGGTTGCGGAGGTCATGGACCATGGTGTGGGTGAGGTCGTCACGCATACGGTTGAGGAGACGTTCGTCGGTGATGTCGTGGAGGACGAGGAGGCGGCCGAGACTGTTATTATCTTCGCCGGTGACGGGGAGGTTGCTCCAATGGATGATGCGAGGGGGGAGCTCAAACTCACCATAGTTGCTATCAGTATCGTGGTCATCAACGACACGCTTGATTTCACTGTAGGCGGCTTGGACGGCGGGGTTGTGGGCATCAAATTGAGCGAGCAGTTCTTTGAAGGGGCGACCAGTCCAATCGGTGAGGGTGCCGTCTAGTTGGAGGAAGTCTAAAGCGGTCTCATTGATGACGGAGATATTTTGTTCGAGATTGATGAGGAGGATACCATCCCGGCTGGCTTGGATGAGGGCGAGGAGGCGGGCATGTTCATTGACGATTGATTGGTAGAGGCGGCGGTTTTCAGTGGCGGAGAGGTAAAGTTCTTGTTGGGTATTGGCATTGTCGATGCCGAGGGTGATTGTCTCGCTGATGACTTCGATGAGTTGGATATCATCTTGGTTGAAAGCGCCGATATCTTTGTGGCCGATGTAGAGGACGCCGTGAATGTTATCACCTTGGCGGAGAGGGGTGATGAGTAGGCTATGCAAATGGCTATCATGGTGGGCGCGGTGCTCACTATCGGAGAGATCGATGATGACATTGGTTTGGCCGGTGGTGATGACTTCTCCAATCAAGCCTTCATCAGCATGGATAAGTTTGCCAATGCGGTCATTGAGAGGGCCAGTAGCTGCTTTGACATCAAGGTCATCATTTTTCTCTGAATTGCGCCAGAGGAGAGCGATGGCGGGCCAGTTGGTGTTGTCGGCTAGGATTTGGACGGCGAGGTTCATCACTTCATTGGGGTCGTGTAAGGGGCTGATGGCGCGTAGGATTTGGTAGACCATGCTTTGTTGCTCGGCCAAGCGACGTTGCGCTTCATGAATTTGAGCATTGTGGATAGCGAGGGCCATTTGGTCGGCGGCGGCTTTGATGAACTGTTGGTGTTCGGGGGTGAAATGGTGGGTTTGGCTATGTTGGAGGGTGAGAACACCTTGGAGACGGCCGCCACGGAGGAGAGGGACGGCTAAGACGGAGCGGGTTTGATAATGTTCTTGGGAGAAATTGGCCCAACGGTCATCTTTGACGGTGTCGGGGATGAGGACGGGTTCGCGGTTGCGGGCGATCCAGCCAGCGACGCCGGTATCCATGACGCGATTGACGTGGGGGGGGAGGGAGGTGACTTTGTCTTCGCCGAGGGAGAGGTACATGTGGCGGACGAGGCGTGTGTCTTCATCGACAAGCATGAGACTACTGCGCTCGGCCTGGGTAAACATGGCACTGACATCGACCACGTTTTGTAGTACCTTTTCGAGACGAACCCCTTGCGAGGTGGTGCGGGCGACAGTGACTAGGTTTTCGAAGAGCTGTTTTTGGTAGAGGAGTTTGGTTTGTACCTGTTTTCTTTGGCTGATATCGACAGCGACGCAGATGACGCCGAGGACTGTATCTTCTTTGAGGAGGGGGGCGTAGCGCATTTCGAAGGTGTAGGGGGGGATGGTGGTGTTGACGGTGAATGATTCGCCGTCGAGGGCGTAGTTGATGTTTTCGAGAGCGCTTTGGTCGTGGAGGGCGAGGGTGGAACGTTCGATATTTTCACCACGTTGGAGGCCGAGGCGTTCGATATCTTGGCCTTCAGCGAGGGTAATGGTACCGTAGCGGTCGGTAGTGAAGAGGATAACGGGGGCGCCGCTGACGAGGGCGCGCAAACGGTTTTCGCTCCGTTCGAGGGCGCGACGTGATTCAGCTAGTTCGGCGACCCGTTCGGCGAGTAAGTCGATGACCTCTTTGTTAGCGGTGATATCGCGCATGACGATGAGGCGGCCGTAAGAGCGGCCTTGGTGGTCGAGGAGGGGGGAGATTTGGAGGTCATAGTCACGATGTTCGTCACCGGCGCCGAAGGTGATTTTGGTATCGGTACGGATGAGGTCACCGTAAAGTTCGTCATGGAAGTCTGGGTAGTCGGCGAAGACTTGGCGGGCGGATTGGCCGAGGAGTTTGTTGCTGGGTTGGCCGAGGATTTGGGCGGCGGTGGGGTTGATATCAACGATTCGATTTTCGAGATTGATAACGAGCATTCCGTCGCGCATGTTGTTGATAGTTAGTTGGCGGGCGATGGGGGCGAGGTCGAGGAGTTGGGTTTGGATAATGCCGAGGGCGATGATGATACCAGTAATGGTGAAACCTATAGGAGTGGGGTCGAAGACACCTTTGAAGCCGGGTAGGAAGAGGTAGGCGAGATTGGTGATAAGGGGGAGGAGGGGGGCGATGAGGAGGAAGATAAGTTGGCCTTGTTGGGAGGAGGGGAGTTGGCGTAAGCCGTAAAGAAAGAGGAGAGAGCCACTTATGATTAAGATATAGGAGTAGGCGGAATGAACCCAAAACCAAGAGCCGTAATCGTTTTGGAGGAGGGGGATGTTGTTGATTGTTTCAATGGAGGTGTTGGTCCAGATGAGTTGGTGTTGGCCATTGGTCCAGACGAGGGCGAAGCTGATGAGGGGGATGAGGCCGAGGGCGTAGAGGCGGCGGTCATGGACGACACTGGTCCGGAGGGTGTAGCGAATGGCAAAGGTAAGCCAAGCGATGGGGACGATGATGATGCCGGTATATTCCAGCTTTGTCCATAGGATTTTACTGTTTAAATCAGGGGAGAAGATTTCGAAGGCATAGCCTAATGACCAGATAGCGGCGGCACCCATGAGTAAGATAAAGGGGGCAATCCAAGAGGCGAGGTGACGTCTTGTCCAGGCGAATTGGGCGAGGCCGGCCGAGACGATAGTTGATATAATGAGGAGTAGGATGAAGATGACGCTTGGGTCGATCATATGCTTGGTAAAGGTAAGTTACAGAAATTAGTCTTATTTATAAAAATAATGGTATTATCTTAAGTGCTTGAGCAAACAAGATAGGTTCTTTCTAATTATACAAGTTAATCCATAAAAAGGGGAATGATTGCTCAAATTGCTTGATTAGAGGGCTTATTTGATTATAGACGTTGCGTAATGGGCAGGAACCATTATCATTGAGAGAGAAATAAGATAATAGCTATGGTTGTTAACAACCAAACCTTAATCGATACGTATTGAACATTAATGAGATAATCTTGGAGGTTATACTATGAGCAACTATATGACTTTAGGTGTTATAGGTACATCGAATAAAGAAAATGAGCATCGCGTACCGATTGCGCCAGGGCATTTTAGTTTAATTGCGGCGGCGTTGCGAAAAAACATTTATGTGGAAGCGGGGTATGGGGAGATGTTTGGGGTGTCGGATGAAGAGATTGGTGAGTTGGTGGCGGGGATTCGGACGCGGGAGCAGTTGTTTGCCGAGTGTGATATTATCTTATTGCCGAAGCCCACAAAAGAGGATTTCCCCTCATTTAAAGAGGGGCAAGTGTTATGGGGTTGGCCCCATTGTGTGCAAGGGGAAGCGATTACGCAGACCGGTATCGACAAGAAGATGACCTATATTGCGTGGGAGGAGATGCATATTTGGCGGAGTGGGCAGTGGGATTTACATGTTTTTCAGAAGAATAATGAGTTAGCTGGTTATTGTAGTGTGTTGCACGCGCTGCAATTAGCGGGGATGACGGGTCATTATGGGCCACCGAAGAAAGCGGCGGTCATTAGTTTTGGTTCGACGGGACGGGGGGCGATTCATGCGTTACAAGGGATGGGCTATCATGATGTGACGGTGTTCACAAAACGGCCATATCAAGCGTTAGCGACACAGATTCCGGGGTTAAAGCATCGTCAGTATCAACGGTTGCCTGATAATGAAAATCGGGCGGGCATGGTAACGAAAGATGGGTTGGTATCATTTGCGGCACAGCTTAGCGATTATGATATTATTGTCAATTGTATTATGCAGGACACGGATCGGCCGTTGATGTTTATTGCTGGGGATGAGATTGATGATTATCGGCCAGGTTCGTTGATTATTGATGTGAGTTGTGATGAAGGGATGGGTTTTGATTTTGCTAAACCAACATCATTTATTGAACCGGCGTTTAAAGTAGGGCATAATGTGTTGTATTATGCGGTGGATCATTCCCCGTCTTATTTATGGCGGGCGGCCACGCATGAAATTAGCTTGAATGTGATATATTATTTACCAGATGTGATGGCGGGTGAAGCAGCTTGGGAAGCGAATGAGACGATTCGGCGTTCGATTGAGATGAAAGATGGTGTGATTCAGAACCCGAAGATTTTACGTTTCCAGAAACGAGCTGCGGATTACCCACATAAAAAACAAGGATAAACTTGGAGGTTTGATCAGATGAGTAGCAATAACAGCTTAGCACGCCGCGCACGGGCCATAGGCACCGGCATAGTGGGCTTATTCTTTTTACTGTTCGTTATTTTTATTTTGTCATTTTTTGGCAATTTCTTCTATTTTTTTAATGCGGTCCAAGAGCAAGAGATTGGGGTAAAGATTCAAGGGGCACGTATCGAAGAGATCGTGAGTCCTGGGCTTTACAGTGATGTGGGTTTGTTTGTTAGTTTAGAGACGGTGCGGGTATCGGCGATTGCGTTTGATGTGACAGATCCGGAGATTATTACGGCGGACAAACAACGCATCGGTTTAAATGTAACCGGTGATATTTTCCGGACGCAGGATAAAGTGCGTATTCGAGAGTTATGGTCTAATTATCGGACATTGTTCTTAGATGATACGGCGGCCCGGACACGGATTGAGAGTTTTGCGCGACAGGCGATGAAAGTGTGTGTGGGTGATCGTACCTTTGATGATAACATTATCGGGACGGCACGTGATGCGTTACGGGCTTGTATTGATGATGAAGTGAATGAGTTAGCGTCAGCGGTGGGGATGACAGTGGAGAATTTGGTGGTGCCCGAAGTGGTGTTATCGCCAGAGGTGCAAGTAGCGTTGGATGCGATTGTGCAAAGCCGGTTAGAGACGGAAAAGGCGGCGCAAGATGCGTTGAAAGCGGAGGCAGAAGCATCGGCGGAGCAGGCACGGCAAGAGGGTGAGATTCGGGTGGAGCAGAGCCGGATTCAAGAGCAGACGCGGCAACAGACAGCGTTAGCTGAGTTGGAGCGGGAGCGGTTATCGGTGCAAACGGCCGTTATCGAAGCGCAACGGGCCAACGATTTGGCACAGTTAGAGACGGAGCGGCAAGTGATTGAAGCGACGAAGAACAATGAGTTGTTATCGGCGGAGAAAGATTTAGAGATTAGTGCGGTTTTGGCCGAGGCGGCAGTGGCGCGGGCACAAGCAAGCTTAGCCGAGCAGACTGTGTTAGCAGCCTTGTACCAAGATTATCCGAACTTGTTGCAGTTGCGGTTGCTAGAAGCGAACGCATCGGCGTTGAATAGCACTGATAAGGTTATCTTCACGACTGAAGGGACGGCACCGACGATTGTGGTGCCTGGACCGGGGATTGTGCCCACGGTGGAGACGGGAACAAATACGACGACGGTGACGACACCGTAGTTTAGTGGGGGGGGAGTTGAGAACAAAGCCGAAATAAAGGTGGTTTTAGGAGTGGATACCGGCGAAAGCAGGTATGACAAAAAAAGGGTCACAGCAACACGTTGCTGTGACCCTTTTTGGAATCTTGTAGGGGTGGGAATTAGCGTTTGGTGGGGCGATAGACGGTGGCGGGGACGGCGACGTTGTACTGTTTGAGTATCCCGTCACATTTAGGCCGGAGGCCGGTGGCGGTGTGGTAGCCGTCGATATTGCCGTCAGCGTTATCCCCATTATCTTGGAATTTGAAGATTTCGCTCAAGATTACGGTGTCCCCTTCCATCCCTTGGACTTCGGTGATGTGGGTTACTTTACGGGAGCCGTCGCGGAGACGGGCCGCTTGGACGATGAAGTGGATGGAGTCAGCGATCTGTTTGCGGACGATGGAGAGGGGCATGTCCATACCAGCCATCAAAACGAGGGTTTCGAGACGGGAGATACAGGCACGGGGGTCATTGGAGTGGACGGTGGTTAGACTGCCATCATGACCGGTATTCATTGCTTGGAGCATATCGAGGGTTTCACCACCACGGCACTCACCAACGACGATACGTTCGGGACGCATCCGGAGGGCGTTACGGACGCAGTCGCGGATGGTGATTTCAGAGGGGGCTTGGGGGGTTGGCTTTTTGGTTTCGAGACGGACGACGTTACGTTGGGTCAATTGGAGCTCGGCGGCGTCCTCGATGGTAACGGTACGTTCATGTTCGGGGATGAAACCGGAGAGACAGTTGATGAGGGTGGTTTTCCCGGAACCGGTACCGCCGGAGACGACGATATTTTGGCGGGCGACCACAATTGCTTCGAGGAATTGGGCC
The DNA here is from genome assembly GCA_035459145.1 of Anaerolineae bacterium. GTDB lineage: Bacteria > Chloroflexota > Anaerolineae > Promineifilales > Promineifilaceae > DATHYN01. The sequence goes on from DATHYN010000230.1 coordinate 13,684, forward strand.
ATTTCGGGCGTCATCGAGCCAAAGCTAATCAGGTTTTTGACGGTCAATTTTTCTTTGGAGAATTTCCGGATACTGATGCTGGGGCCATCGAGGGCGACGGGACGGAGGACGGCGTTGACCCGGGAGCCATCGGGGAGGCGGGCATCGACGAGGGCGTTTTCGGAGTTAGCGAGACGGCCGAGGGGTTTGACGATGCGGCGAATGATGCGTTCACAATGGTCGTCATCGAGGAATTTATAGCCAGACTCAATAATCCGCCCTTTTCGTTCAATGAAGATGATGAAGGGGCCATTGACCATGATTTCGCTCACCCCTTCGGCGTTAATGAATCGTTGGAGGGGGCCAAAACCGAAGATTTCGTACATGGTATCGGTATAGAAAGTTTCTTTATCCACACCACGGGGGATTTTGACACGGCCGCTACTGACGAGACTATCGATCGCTTTGCGTGCTTTTTGTTCATGTTCTGGGGTGCGTTCGAGAGGCATATCGAGGTCGAGGTTGGGGGCGAGGACTTTTTTGCGGATCATATCAGCTGTTTGTAATTGGAGCCGCATCAGTTCTGCTTTGTTGTCGGGAATGAGACCACGCTGACGGGGGACATCAGGGCCTTCGGGGTCAATTAAGGTAAGCAAGGGGTCTGTTTTGCGTAGTTGCATCTCTTCTTGCTCAGCTTTTTTAGCGGCGGCGGCGGCCTGCCGTTTAGCCTGTTCTTCGGCTTGGGCTTCCATTTCTTCAGTTGATGGTCCTTCATCTTGTTTACGGCGAAAACGACCCATAATGAATTACTCCTTATGTTTTTGGGCACCTTGCTCCATGTAAAAGGCAATTGTATCATAGGCTAATGTCCAGCTTTGTGCCAATTCAGGTGTGAAATGGTTGCCTTGGAGCTCAGAGATAGTTTCTACTAAGGTTTGTTTAAAAAGTTGGTGGTGGTGAGATTGAACCTGATAAGCGAGGTGACGGACCCCCAGTTCATGCATAATCGGAACGACAAAATCGATGAGGTGGAGTTGGTCGACAATGTTGTGCAACATTTGCATAAATTTTTGTTGTTGTTTTTGGGGGTCATTGGTGAATAGATCTTGAATAGAGGGTTCAAGGGTAAAAAGTTTGTGGTAGAATAGTTGACTGGCCTGTTGCGCAACAGGAATCAACGATTTAAAGTTATTTTGGACTAAACGAATTTGTTCAGGTGTCATTATGTTTTCGTTTCCTGCACCACAAAATAATAACGAGGTAATAGTATTTTACCTCAGATATGAAAATCGTAAAGGGTAAAAGAAACAGTAAAAGCAAGGTAAATATGTCAAATAGAGTACAATCTTTTATATTGGTTATTTTAATTATCGGCATGGCATTGGCTTCTTTCGCGGCCGGTTATGTGGTCCGTGATACGATGGGCGTGGAGACAGCAGGTGTTGAGCGGCCGGGGGTGGTGGGTGAAGTGACCGCCAGCAGTTTGGATAGCGAATTCACCTTGTTTAATGAAGCGTGGCATTTGGTGAACCAATCTTTTTTTGGTGAATTGCCGGAGGGGAAACGGGTGGAGTATGGGGCGATTCGGGGGGCGTTAGATACATTAGCGGATCCGTACACGATTTTTATTGAGCCACCGGAACGGCAAGCGGAGATAGATCGGTTGAGTGGTAATTTTGGGGGAATTGGGGCGCGTTTGCAGAGGAACGAGGCGGGGGAGATTGAGTTAACGGTGATTCCGGGAAATCCGGCCGAGGCGGCGGGGATTCTCGATGGGGATATTTTGGTGGCGGTTGATGGGATTGAGATTACGGCGGAGATGAGTGTGGGGGCGATTGCGCAGCAGATTCGGGGTGAGCGGGGGACAGAGGTAGTTTTGAGTGTAATTCATCCGGGGGAGAGTGAGCCGGTTGATGTGGTTGTTGAGCGGGGGAATATTTTGTTGCCATCAGTGACATCGCGGATTGTAGCGGAGGAGCCGGTGGTGGGGTATATTGATTTGGATCGGTTTAGTGGGGAGAGTGGGAATGAGGTGAAGGAGGCGATTGAGGGGTTGTTGGCCGAGGGGGCGGAAGCGATTATTTTGGATTTGCGTAATAATGGGGGTGGTTTGTTGGATGCGGCGGTATCGGTCAGTGACCATTTTCTGGATGAGGTGCCGGTTTTGTATCAACAGAGCCGAGGGCAGGGAGAGCAGACCTTTTTTACGACGGATGAGACGATAGCGGGGGATGTGCCGTTGTTGGTATTGGTCAATCAGGGGACGGCGAGTGCGGCTGAAATTGTAGCGGGGGCGTTGATGGATCATGAACGGGCCCGTTTGTTAGGGGCGCAGACATTTGGCAAAGGGTCGGTACAGTTGGTGTATGATTTGAGTGATGGGTCATCGGTACATATTACGGCGGCCAAATGGTTGACACCGAATCGGCAACAGATTGATCAACAGGGGTTGGTGCCGGATGAAGCGATTACGATTACTCAAGAAGATGTTGATAATGGACGGGATCCGGTTTTAGAGCGGGCGATTGAAATTTTTGCGAATGAGTTGTAAACGATAAGAGAGAGAATTAAGTTATGGAACGATTAGGAACAACGATGAAATGGGGTCTGGGGTTATTGATGGTGAGTTTAGTGGTGGGGTTGTTGGCCTTTTTCTTAGGGTATCAGACGGCTGTGTTACAGCGTGATGATGGTGGTGGAGAGAGTGATAATACGATTGTTGAAGTTATTACGGAGACGGAGACGATTGAAGTGACACGGGAAGTGATGGTACCGGTGACGGTAGCGGCCCCAGAAGGGAGTGAGTCGGTGGCGGTACCGACGAGCACGCCAGAGCCAGTTGAAGAGGCTGGGGGGGAGGTGTTGGTGCCGGTTGATGATGTGGATATGGCGTTATTGCGGGATGTGTGGCAATTGATGGATCTTTATTATGATGGGGATGTACCGGAAGCGGGGGCGTTGTTGGAGGCGGCGATACAGGGGTCATTGGAGACGTTAGATGATCCATTTACGCGTTATTTGCCGCCGGCGGCGGCCGAGCGGCGAGGGGAAGAGTCGTTTGAGGGGATTGGGGCGATGGTGAATGTGAACGAGGATGATGAGTTTGTGATTGTACGGCCGTTTGATGGTCAGCCAGCGGACGAGGCGGGGGTGAAAGCGGGGGATGTGGTATTGGCGGTTGATGGGGAGTTGTTGGCGGGGAAGACGTTGGATGAGTCGGTGCGGTTGGTGCGGGGGCCGAGGGGGACGGAAGTGACGTTGACGGTGCGACGGGATGGAGAAGAGTTAGATATTGTGGTGACGCGGGCGTTGATTGAGATACCGGTGGTGACATCGCGGATGTTGCCAGATAATATTGCTTATGTGCAGTTAACGCAGTTTAACGGGAATGCGGAAGCGCAGTTGACGGAGGCGTTGGCGCCATTATTGGCAGAAGAGCCGATTGGTGTTATTTTAGATCTACGTGATAATCCGGGTGGGTTATTGACGCAAGCGTTAGCGGTAACGGATATGTTTGTGGTTGATGGGCCGTTAATGTATGAACGGAACAATAATGGGTTGGATCGCACGTTTGAAGGGGAAGCTGGCGGGTTGGTGGAGAGCTTGCCGTTGGTGGTATTGATTAATGCGGGGAGTGCTAGCGCCTCGGAGATTGTGGCGGGCGCGGTTCGTGATACCGAGCGTGGGATTTTGATTGGTGAGACGACATTTGGGAAAGGGTCGGTACAACAAGTTAATAGGTTAGACAATGGTGGGGAGTTGTTGGTGACGATTGCGCGTTGGTATACGCCTGACAATATCACGATTGATGGTCAAGGTGTGGCCCCGAATATATTTGTAGAGACGCCGGAAGATTTAGGTGGTGATAGTGATACGCAATTACAACGGGCGATTAATTATTTGATGACAGGAGATTAAACGGATGAGTGAAGGGATTAAAATTATTACTAAAAATCGGCGGGCGTCGCATGATTATCATTTGTTAGAGATGTTTGAGGCTGGTTTGGTTTTGCAGGGGACGGAAATCAAATCTATTCGGGGCAATAAGGTAACGTTGCAGAGGAGTTATGTGGAGGTGCGTGATGGTGAGATGTGGTTGATGGGAGCGAATATTGCGCCATACGAGTTGGGAAATCGGGAAAATCATGAACCGACACGGCCGCGCAAGCTATTGCTTCATCGGCGAGAGATTAATAAGATTCGACAAGCGTTGGCGGAAAAAGGGTTGACGTTGGTGCCGACGAAGATGTATTTTAAGCGAGGGCGGGCTAAAGTGGAAATTGCGTTGGCGCGGGGTAAGAAACAGTATGATAAGCGGCAAGATTTGGCGCGACGGGATAGCCAGCGCCGGATTGAGCGGGCGTTGAGTGACCGTTATTGATTGGGGCGGGGGGTTGAGGTGGGGGGGATAATGATTTCGGTGATAGGTTTGGCGACGACGACAAGCCGATGAGAGTTATCGGTGTAGGGCCAGCAGGTGATGAGGGTAATACGTTCATCATCTGTTGGTTGGATCCATTTGGCGTTTTCGATGCGGACATCGAGGGGTTGGTCACGTTCGGGCAAGATCTCTTTGTGGGTAATGTGGTATTCGTAGGGATTTTGTCGGGCATCATAGAGGGTGAGTGTATCGCCAATATTGAGGTCGATGAGGCGGCGGAAGACTTCGCCGTTAATATTGTGGTGGCCGTTGAGGACGGTGTTGCCTTTGTTGCCGAGGAGGGCGCTTGAGTTATGCCAACCAGCCTCAAACGCATCGGGGACATCCCAGAGATAGTAGGTTTCGTTGTTGTAGACAGCCTCGATTAAGCCGATACTGACAACATTGGTATCCAGGTTGATAGCAGGGATAGTGAGACGGCTGGGTTGGCTAGGTGGTGGTGGGGGTAGTTGACGAGGGGCTTCAGCTTCGGTGGCGACAGAGGGTAGAGCGGCGATAGCGGGTGTTTCGGGGAGAAGGATGGGGGTGGGGGTACTCATGCCGGGTAGATAGTTGGCGGTGGCGGGGAACATACCGACTACAAACTGGCGTAACGGTTGGGAAAGGGGGAGGGGAACGGGGGAGAAGAGAATGATGAGCAAGCCGGTGATGATTAGCAGGGTGCCAATAGTGGCGATGACGAGAGGAATAGGGATTTGCCCCTCGTTTTGATTATTGTTACTGGGTTGGTTATCTGTATACATAATAGATGAGCATCCTAGGGTTATTCGACAAAGACTTCGATATGTTCGTTTTCGTCATTATCGGTGGCTTCAAATATTTTGCCTTGGCGGCCGTGGCGGATGGCTAGCAGAAGCTCTTCATATTGACTTTCTTGCAGATTGGGGACAAAGCGAGCGCCCATGCGCAGGCCAACATTAACGAGATTGATAGGGATATTGACATTGATTTTATGTTGGCCAGTGATGGTGTTTGTCACACGAACACGAAACCAACGGGCATTCGAGGGGGCACCTTTGAGGGGTGGGGTATCTGTTTGGGGGGTATCTAGAGCGCGCAAAAGGGTAGCGCCTTCGCTGGCGGTGATTTGGCCTTCTTCGATCATTTTTAAAATTCTGAGGCGTTCGTCATGAGTGGCCATCATATCGTTGTGGACTCCTGTGTGATTGGACAAATTAGAAAGTAAGACGCATTGTATCGAGTGAGCGTTGGGGGTGAAAATTAGCCTCTTCGATGAGCTGAGTGGTGATGGTATCGGTGGTGATATGTTCGATATGAATGCGATAGCGTCCGATAAAGTCGAGGCGGCGTAAAAGTTTAGCCAAGAGAGTGCGTTTAGCCGAGGGGGGAGCGGTTGAGGCGAAGCGTAGGCGGAGGAGGTGGGGCCAACCGACATCGGTGATGATGGTGCCAACGCCGAGGATGGTTTTGGTTTCATCGAGGACGAGCCAAGCTTCACGGCGGCGGCCATTGAGGACTTCGTAGAACCAGTAACGCCAGCCACGACGGTAGAGATGGGGGGAGATGGGATCGGGCCAATCGAGGTCTGGGTCTTGGAATTGTTGGTCGAGGGCAAACGCTTGTTGGCTGTAGGAGCGGTTGAGGGGGCGGATAGAGAAAGATTTATCCCAGACGTCGAGGCGGCGAATTTGGCGCCGTTCCGCTTCCCAGCTTTGGATTGTCCCGATAGTTTCAAAATTTAGTTGATGATAGAGGTCGATGGCACCAGCGTTTGTGCTTTCAACTTGGAGGAGAATAGATTGGCCGTGGTGTTTTTTGACCAGTTGGATGGCATGGTGCATGAGGTTGCGGGCGATACCACGGCGACGAAAATCGGGGTGGACGGCGACATTGGCGATGAGGTAGCGGCCTTGGGTTTGGGGGATGAGGATAGAGACGTTACCGATGATGCGGTTATTTTCGACCCAGACGATGCCGGGGGGGATGCCGGTTTTGGCTTGTTGCCAGTGGAGGAACCAGCGGCCACTATAACGGAGGCTAAGGGAGTTGATGGTTTGGTGAGGTGGTGGGGAGTTGGCAGCTTGTTGGAAGACAAGGCGCAATAAATCTAAGATTTGGGGGACATCTTGATTAAGGTTGATCGGCCGAGGGCCTGTATGGGAGAGTGAGGAGGAGCGGAGAGAGAGACTCATGAGTCAGATTTTAGTTGTATCCTAGCGTAAAACTTAAGGCGACGTGAAGAAGGTGGCGGGACAAGAGATTTACGATAATAAATTAATAATCTGATTTTACCTGAAATTGGGGCAAGGATAAAGGGGAGAATGGGAAATTGGTGAAGAAAGACCCCCATATGAAGGTTCATGTGGGGGTCTGGGGTGAAAAGGAGGTTAATTTTCGAGGGCTTCGAGCAGTTCGTTGGCTTCATCGATAGAGATGACGCCTTTTTCCAGCATTTTGAGAATTTGGAGTTGTTCCTCAGGGCTGGCTTGTTTGGCTGGTGCGGGTGGTGGTGTGGGGGGAGTGGCGGTGCGTTGGCGAGCCCGTTCCATATGGCGCATGGCGCGATTGACGGCACGTTCAGCTTGTTGAGCCGCTTTTTGGGCCATTTGCTCGGCAAAGTCGCTGCCTAATTCTTTTTCAAGTTTGGTGGCGAATTGGTTCATTTGGGAGCCGAGTTGATTGAGCCGCTGACCGATTTGGGTAGAGAGCACTTCGCCGAGGCCTTCGAGACGGATATCGAAGTCGAGGTCCATATCATCCATGTCGTCTAAGAAGGGAGAGTGGGTCGTGTGACGGCCTTTGAGGATGATATCACCAGTTGCTTTGAGACGGAGGACCGTTTGGCCATCACCTAATTGGCCGCTAAAGGTTCCTTTATGTTCAGAGACGTTGTCGAGGGGGAGTTGGTTGACGACCGTGGCGGCGGTGGCGACGACGTTGAGGGGGGCATTGGTGTCCCAGCGAACGACGATATCGCCTTGAGCGGTGAGAGAATGTTCGCCGCTAATGAGGCTATCTTGGAGACGGATATCGCCCATAACGAGGCTAACTTGACAGATACCGGCCATATTGTTGAGCATAAGGTCACGATGACATTTATCGAGTTGGAATTGGCCGCTGACTGTGTGGAAGCTGACGTCACCGTAGGCTTCTTGGATGGTGACATCGCCGTTGACAAAACGGACTTGACAATCGCCTTGGATGGCTTTGATGGTGAGGGGGCCGGTATTGCGGAGGCTCATATCACCACGAATAAGGCCGATTTGGCAAGGGCCATCGATATTTTTGGCGGCAATGTTGCCGTAAACGGTTTCGAGAGAGACGGCGCCCACATTTTTAAGGACGAGATTGCCACGGACGTCTTGGAGGTAGATGGGATTGGGGAGGTTTTTGATGACGACGTTGCCGGAGCTGGTGGCATTAATGGTGGTGGCGACAGGAACGGTGAGGGTGAGACTGCTGTGGCTTTGGATGACGAAACCTTGTTCTTTTTCGTTGATTTCGTATTGGCCGCCATGAATCTCAATGGCTGATTCTTCCCAAGTACGGATTAGGAGATCGCCGCCATGTTGTTCAATAAAAATAGTTGGGTTTGTCTTGGTTAGTAATTTTTGATTCATGATTAATACCTCTATTCGAAAAAGATGTGAAGGGCTTCTTGTTGTTGATGGTCTTCGGCTTCTATAATGGTGCCATTGGGAGCGTCTTGGAGGAGATGGTTAAGTTCTTGCCAGTTGATTTGGTTGAGTTCGGGGATGAGGCGAGCGCCGAGTTTGAGGCCGAGTTGGATAGTGTGGATGGGGATGCGGATATTAATTTTATCGTTGCCGGCACCATCTTTGACATTGATGCGGAGCCAAGTAGGTTGGTTGTTATTGTTAGGAGGTGGGGTTTCATCGGTGACGGGAATGGTTTGGGGAGGGGAGGGGTGGGGAGGTGGAGCGGGCGGGGTGGTAGGAGGTGGGGGGGCGACGGGGGCGGGAGGGGAAGGTGGAGGGGAGGGGGTGGTATCCGTGGATGGGGTGTCAGCTGTTTGCTTTAAGTTACGGATGCGGGTGGCGGCTTCGGTGGCGTCAATTTGGCCCATGGATAAAAGTTGAAGAATTTCAAGACGTTTTTCATTTTCCATTGGAATATATCTCCAGTTAGGTTGGTTAAATTAAGATCTTAAGCGTTTAGCTGCTTCGTGGGCGTCGATTTTGCCGGCGGAGAGATCGGCGAGGATGGCGCGTCGTTCTTCGGGGGTGACGGGGTCGGGTTCGGCGTTGCCGACGGGGTAGCCGAGGGCTTGGATTACTTCATCGAGACGGCTACGGACGGAGGGGTAGGAGAGGTCTAGTTCGCTACCGACGCGATTGAGTTTACCCTCACAGCGGACGAATGTTTCGATGAATTGGAGTTGTTCGGCGGGGAGGGCGTAGAGGCGGCCGAGGGAGAATTGGCCATCGATACGTGAGTCACATTGGCGACATTGGAGGCGGGTGACATGGAGGCTGTGGCGACAGACAGGGCATTGACCGATCACAGGATGCATAAGCAAAAACTCCTAAGAAAAGGGGCAAATGGTGGCAAGTTTTCGTTGAAATGGGGGATTGTTTGCGCATTTGCTATGAATAATATTGATATCTTATTTAATATTATTGATTATTTTTGAATAATATTGATAAGATGATGGTATTTTACTAAACAAAATTGCGAATGTCAAGACTTTTTGTTAATAATATTTGATTTTATCTTAATAATATTAAGGTTTGGTTTAATATTATTGATTTTAGGGGTGTTTGGTTTGAGGTAGAGCGCTGGTTTGAGTAGGTTTGGTGGGTTTTGACGCGGAT
>DATHYN010000231.1:0-2183 GCA_035459145.1 Anaerolineae bacterium
CGCACAATCTCATACCCAATCCCCCGATTCCCACCCGTCACCACATACACTTTCTCGCTCATATCATCACCTTTAATCCCTTCGAATAACCACCACACAAGTAACACAATTTACCAAACACCAATCTTCCCACCAAACACCCACCCTCCCCTCACCAACACCAAAAAACCCGTCCAATCCCCAAAATCCGCGTCAAAAACCACCAAACCTCAGCAAACCAACACCCTCCTCAACCAAAACACAAACCCACTACCAACCAACACCCCAACATTTGCCACAATCACATCACTTTGCTACAGTTAACCAACTAAAACAACCTTCTAGAACAACATTCTAGAACGATATTCTAGAACGATATTCTAGCCTAAAAGGACAACTTTGGCAACATGAAATCAACAAACAAACAAACCACCCCCTCGGCCTCCCGCCGCCAACAAATCCTCGACGCCACCCTCGCCCAATTTAGCCAACACGGCCTCACCAATACCACCATCGCCGCCATCTCCCAACGCTCCGGCGCCAGCGTCGGCAGCATCTACCACCATTTCGGCGACCGCGAAGGCATCCTCTACGCCCTCTACCACCAATCCTTCGCCGCCTGCTTCGCCACCCTCACCGCAGCCGTCCTCGCCGAAACCACCGCCGAAGCCGGCGTCCGCGCCCTCGTCACCACCTACCTCGATTGGATTGCGACCCATGAAGATAACGGCCGTTTCATCTACGAAGCCTCCGGTCGCGACCTCCTCCTCAACCACCAAGACCAAATCCTCGCCTTCAAAAACGCCTTCTACACCGACATCATGACCTGGCTCCAACCCCACATCGCCGCTGGCCACATCATCCCCCTACCCCCCTGGGCCTACGACGTCATCATCATGGGCCCCGCCCACGAATTCGCCCGCCGCTGGCTCGCCGGCCTCCGCCCCATGCCCCTCCCCACCGCCCAAACCATCATCGCCGACGCCATCTGGCGCGCCATCCACGCATAACCTACCGACGTGACATCACGCGCCTATCCGTAATGACGTGACATCACGCGCCTAAACTCCCACACACCTTCCCCTCGGCCTCCCGCCCCTCTCCTCCCTCTCCCCATCCGCGTCCCACATCCGTAATGACGTGGCATTGTGCGCCTGACCTCACCCGTCTACGCCTAACACACCTCTCGCACCTTGCCCTGAGCCTGTCGAACGGGCCGCGTCCCCCCTAACCACCCAACCCACATACCTTCCCCTCGGCCTCCTCCCTCCACCGCCCCTTTCACCAGCCCCTCTCCCAGCCCAACGGACCGCTTATTTTTATGGATAACTGGTTGCTTGTGGGGTTAGCACAGGAAGAACAATTTCATCTAAAGATGAAACAAATTGTGCTGCTTCTATATCAAAGTACAACTTTTCTGGTTCTCGATCTTCGAAGCCATCAGATATTAAAACTAAACGATTCCCTGCAACTTCTTCAATATGCAAAAGGCCCGTTTCATAACGCGTTTTTACTCTTTGTATAACAACACTGTCCCCATACCAGATTACATGAACTAATCCAAAATGTCTTTCTTCCGGATTAAGTTCAGCCATGTAATTTGGCAACTCACGACCAACATAAACTTTTACAAATTGCTCATTAATATACCCTTGCCATAAATCCCCAATTTCGATTCCCCGTGGCGGCAACCTTTCAACTTCTTCTCTTGAATTAATTACTCCAGTTCTTCTAGTTGATATAGGTTTTCTAGTTGGCTTGGGAAGACTTTCATACCATGCTTGTGCTGTTGCTCTTGCCTCTTCCGATGGTGCTGATATTGGGTATCCATTTTCACCGGTTTGGCCATTTGATGGTGGTGGATATATCAGCAGAGAAGAATTGTTATTTGGTTCTGTTGAATTTTGCGCAGTACAGGCAAATAAACTTAACATTAGAGCTATTATGAACATTGGAATAAATTTCTCTAACATCCCAAACCTTCCTCCTAAATCAACAAAAAAAATCCCAAAAATCCCCAAAATCCGCGTTCAAAACCACCAAACCTTCCACATACACACAATCACAAAAGCAAATTACTGTTTTTCTGGCACATCACACCTTAAATTGTTTAACCAAAAGATTTCACACTTTAGATTAATAACTTCCAAGCATGAATAAAAACTTACTCCCCCCCAACCTCACCCCACCTCCTTCGCCGCCCT